>NIRF01000013.1 GCA_002878375.1 Dictyoglomus sp. NZ13-RE01 | reverse complement strand
GCACTTCTTCAGGGACAGTATTTCTCAAATTGGGGAGTAATTATGGCAGGAGGAGTAATTGCTTCTATACCCCCTATTCTTCTTTTCTTATTCGCTCAGAAAAACTTTATTGAAGGCATCACCTTCACGGGAATTAAGTAAAAAAAGAGGGAGGAGTTTTTAGTACAGAGCTCTTCCCTCTTTTTTTAAAATAAAATTTTCTCTTATATTGCATTTTAATTCAATATATGATAGAATTTGTTCAAAAATGAACGCAAGGAGGTGTCTTTATGAAAAAGGTAGTCTTGATTCTATTTTTCCTAATTTTTTTAGTAATAGTTGGAGAAGGAAATATTGAAAATCCCCAATCTTTATCCTATGTAGATTGGTCTAAAATTTCCCCTTTGGTAGTTGTGAGTAATCCTCTTGAATCTCTAAAAGCCATTCAAGCAAATGATACATTGTATATACTTATTAAAAGCAAAAAGAGAATAGATGATAAAAAGATTATTGTTTATATTGATACAAATCCATTAGTAGAAAATGGTGCTGTTGTTAGTATATGGAATGATGTGAAAGGGATTAAGTATAAATCAGAAGATGAATCATTATACAAGTTCAACGTAGATAAAAATAATTGGGAGAAATTAAATGAAAAACTAAAGATTGCAAAAAAGAATAATGTAGCAGAAATAGCTATTCCATTAAATGCAATTGGTATATTTGATTCAAGAAAAATTAAAATTGGAATAAGTATTGGAGACGAATATTTCCTACCTGAACCAGGAACACCAATGTTTATAGTAGATAAACCAACTACAGTTTTTGGACCATCAATTAATGTTACTATAGATGGAAATGGCGATGATTGGAAAGATATAAAACCCATGTACACAAGTCAAAGTGGAGCAAAACTTTTCGCTGGAATTAAGAATGGAGTATTATACGCATTAATAATAGGCGAGATGGGTGACTGGAATGATCTATTTTTAGATGTGGATGGAAATCCTGAAACAGGATTTCTTTCTTGGGCTTGGAAAGACTTTGGTGGAGATTATTTAATAGAGAATGGATTGTTGTATAAAAGTCTAAGCGCTGGATGGGCATGGCAACAAATAGAAGGCGCCAAAGTAGAATGGAAAGAATCAGGAACCAATCCTAATAGAGTAATTGAATTAGCCTTTCCATTAAGTGAGCTAAAAATTGAAGACATCAAAAATCTACGTATTGCGTTTAGTGGAGGAAATACTAATCTACCTGATCCAGGGATCTCTACAGAAATAGTAAAAGTTTCTATACCTGAAGTAACCTTAGATAATAATGATAACGAATGGATTATGGTTCCACCTACTGCCACAGGAAATGGCAATATCAGAAAAGTTATTGCAATAAAAAGTGGCAATGTTCTAAAAACCTTAATAAAAGGTAATTTTGAACATGTAGGGTTTTATTTAGATATAACACCATCTGATAGGGAAGGTATTAAAATTGCCTCTAATATTGAAAACAAGTTTAATTATATGGTAAAAGACGGTAAATTGTTTGCAAGCAAAGATATGAATTGGGAAGAGATAAAGAATGTGAGTATAAAATGGGTACAAACAAAAGAATTAGCAAAAGCAGAAATAGATCTATCAAAATTAGTTGATAAAATAAGTGATTTAAAATTACTATTCTTCTCTGAATCTCCATATGAAATCTTTCCTCAAGATAGAGTAATTACCCCATTAAATGCAGAAGAGGGATTTAAAGTAGAGATCGATGGAGATGATAAAGAATGGGATGGTATTACCCAGGAAGTAAAAAGTAGCAATACAGAATTTAAGCTATCCGCAGTAACAGACGATAGAAAGTTATACATTAGAATTGATGGTGCTAGATTAAATACAAATAATGTCATCTATATAAGTACAGGTGGAAATATAAGAGATTATAAAATTGAGAGGAACTCTCTATATAAATATAACAGCAATTCATGGAAAAGAATAGGCGAGGTTTGGCCATTTATAGACGCAAATTACGTAGAATACGAAGTTAATTTAAAACAATTAGGTCTAACAGATAATATGAAGGATATAAGCTTATCTGCAATTATAAAGGATGTTATATATTTACCAGAGCGAAATTCAAACCCCGTTAAAGTTACAGGAAAAATAAATAGAGAAAGAGATAAAAATACATTCTATCCATATGAAATCTTTGATACTCTATATAATCCTCTAATGGGGAGCGCTCCATGGGCAAAGTTTGGTGAAACTGGTTATAAACATACTTTAGCCTTTATTAATGTTTCCTGGAAAGAATTAGAGCCAGAAAAGGGTGTATATAAATGGCAAGACTTTGAGAGAAAGAACAAATTTGATTACTGGACAAAGAAGGGAGTTAGATTTGTATTTAGATTATACTTAGATGAACCAGGAATGTATAAATACATTGCAGGAAAGAAGAGTATGAATGATCTGGATATTCCAATATGGTTATATAAAGAAATTAAAGAAGACGGTACTTGGTATAGAAGCGATTTAATTGGTGGTGGAGGATTTAGTCCAAATTATGAAAATGAAATTTTAATAAGAGAACATGAACGCTTACTAAAGGCTTTAGCTGAAAAATACGGTAAAGATGATAGAATCGCTTTTATTGAAATAGGTAGCCTTGGACATTGGGGTGAGTTACATACATGGCCTGATGGTACAGGTAAATTTCCATCTATAGAAGTTGTAAATAGATATATAAAACAATATATCGATGCATTTCCTAATAAAATATTAGGTCTAAGAAAGCCCTATAAGATTATGGAAAATTATAAGTTAGGATTATACAACGATATGTTCGGCGATAAAGGAGCAACAGAAGAATGGGTTAATTGGTTTACTTATGGAAGAGAGGACGAAGAGGGCAATCTTACAAAACCAATGCCAGATTTTTGGAAATATGCTTATTCTGGTGGTGAATTTGCATATGGAGATGCATATCAATTTCTTACTGATGATACTATAGCAGAGACTCTAAGACAAGCAAGAATATCACACACAACCTTTATTGGTCCATGCTCCGCTTTAGATGTAAGATATAAAGCTGGAGCGATAACAAATGAGGGAGACCCTCTTCCTGAAGGTCATCCAATAAAAGAAAATATTGATATTTTCCACAAAACATTGGGTTATAGATTTGTATTAGAGGCAATAAAACATGAAAAGGAAATCAATCGTGGAGATTTACTAAACTTAGAAATGCTCTGGAATAACCGTGGCGTTGCACCTTTCTATTTCAAGTGGCCAGTAGAAATTTCATTAGCAAATACAAAAGGAGAAGTAGTATATCGCTTTATCTTGGAAGATTTTGATATTAGAAATATACTTCCAGGAGTCAGCAAAGTTTATAGCAAAGTTAGAATTCCTAAAGAAATACAACCCGGAAACTATACATTATTAATTTCTATTAATGATCCTAAAACAAATAATCCAGCAATAAATCTTGCAATTGAAGGTAGGAGATCTGATGGAAGATTCCAATTAGACTCAATTACCATTAAGTAATAAAAAAAGTATCTATTATTCTTATACCCCACGGAGTTTTAAAAAATCCCGTGGGGTTTTTATTTTAAAATACTTGACAAAACCATTCAATATATGATAAATTTATGTTCAAAAATGAACAAAGGAGGTTGTTGGTTATGAAAAAAGTATTCTCTCTCCTAACAATTTTAGTTCTCCTCCTACTTCTCCCATCATTCAGTGCGGAGCCTGTTACTATTAGGTATGGTGTATGGATGAGTGAGCAGATAGATGGAATCAAGGCTCAAATCGCTGCTTTTGAGAAGAAATATCCAAACATCAAGATCAAACTTGAGCATTATCCCTGGGGCGATTATTGGACCAAACTACAAACCATGTTAGCTGGTGGTGACTGCTGGGATGTGTTCACTATGAATGCAATTTCTCTACCAGATTATGCGAAAAGAGGCGTTATATTAGAAATTACACCACTTATAAAAAGAGATAAAGTTGATTTAAACAATTATCCAAAAGGAGTACTTGCAGTTCATGAACTTAATGGAAAATATTATTCACTACCAAGGGACTATGACACGATAGCCATTTTCTACAACAAAGATGCTTTTGATGAAGCAGGCGTAAAATATCCAACTACCGCTTGGACTTGGTATGATGTAGAGAAAGCTGCTGAAAAACTCACAAAGAAAGATTCAAAAGGAGTTACAATAAGATTTGGTGTTACCGCAGCTGGTGGAAGCGTGGCAAATTCTCAACAATTCCTATTCCCATTAATACTTTCTTTAGGAGGACAACTACTAAATAAAGAGGGAAATAAAGTTCTATTTGATTCACCTGAGGCAAAGCAGGCTTTTGCTTTTGCAAAAGAGCTTACAGATAAAGGATATGCCCCACAACCTGGTGCAGTATCAGAAGACTTATTCTTCTCTGGAAGATCCGCTATGAATTTTGCAGGTTCATGGATGATGGGCTTCTACGCTGCCAATATTAAAGATTTTAAATGGGGTGTAGCTATGCTACCAAAGTCCAATACAGGGAAAAGAGCAAATATCTCTAACTCCTTAGGGAATGTCATTTGGTCCAAATCAAAGAATGTAGAAGCTGCATGGACCTTCGTAAAGTGGCTTGCCAGCAAAGAGGCTGCAGAGATTTTAGGAAAGTCTGGCGCTGTAATTCCTGCCTATAAAGGGACTGATCTCCTTTGGGCAGCAAACTTTGCAAAGTATGGAAAAGACAAAGATGCAAAAGTCTTCATTGACTCTTCAAAATATACATATCCATTCCCAAGAACTCCTGGTGGAAGTAAATGGTTCTTTGATAGATGGGAAGGTTATTACGTTCAAGAAATAGTTGCTGGAAGATTAGAATTAGAAGATGGGCTTAAAGAGGCAACCGAAGAAATTAATGGTATAATTGAAGAGTATTCTAAATAATAAAACAATGGGGGGAGGGGATGACCCTCCCCCCATCTAATTTTGGAGGTAAACAGAATGAAAGTTTTAGGAGGCATCCCAAAATCAAAACAAGCACAATATTTTGTCCTTTTTACAATTTTATCTTTCATTTTTGCTGCACTTTCTTATTATATCCCATTTATAATGTCATTTAGATTAGCTTTATCAGAATATGATGCTGTGACCCCTCCTAAATTTATTGGCTTAGAAAATTTTAGAAGAATACTAAATGACAAAGTTTTTTGGATTTCTTTAAAGAATTCTTTCCTTTATTCACTTTATGTTGTTCCTTCTGTAATTATCCTTAGCTTCCTTATAGCTGTTGGTCTTAATAGGGAGGGCAAGTTTATTAAATTTCTTAGAACTTTATATTTCCTTCCTACTGTATCTGCAACTGTTGCTATCGCTTTTGTTTGGGCATGGTTTTATCAGCCAGAATATGGCTTATTAAATACCTTCTTAAGATTATTTGGTTTTAAAACCATTTATTGGCTTACTGATAAAAGATTTGCTCTACCTGCCTTAGCAATTGCTGGAATTTGGGGAGGGCTTAGTTATAACATTATTCTCTTCTTAGCAGGTTTACAAAATATTCCTTCTATTTATTATGAGGCTGCTTCTTTAGATGGCGCAAAACCTAAAGATATTTTATTTCATATCACTATTCCTCTCATGACTCCAATCATATTTTTTGTTTTGATAATGGAAATAATAGGAACAGTTCAAATGTTTGAAGCTGTCTTCATATTAACAAGAGGTGGACCTGGTTATGCTACTCATACTCTCGTTTATTATATCTATAGAAATGGATTTAACTGGTTTAGAATGGGATATGGTGTAGCAATTTCCTGGGTATTGTATTTTATCCTGTTAATTTTAACAATAATACAATTCCGTTTACAAAAAAGGTGGGTATACTATGAGTAAAATTATAATAACTATTTTATTAATTATTGGCGCTATTATAATGGTTCTTCCTTATTGGTTTATGCTATCCATATCTTTTATGACTGTACAAGAAGCTTCCGCAATTCCACCTCATTTTATTCCATTTCATCCAATAATTTCCAACTATATAGAATTATTTTCAAAACTTGATTTTGGTAGATATTTTCTTAACTCTGTATTTATTACCTTATCATTAGTTATAATTCAAATAATTTTATGTGCTATAACAGGTTATGCCTTCGCAAGGTTATATTTTCCTTTTAAAGATTTAATTTTCTTGTTATTTGTTTCAGTTCTCATGCTTCCAGGAATAGTTCTTCTTATTCCAAGATATCTCATCCTTAAATATCTAAAATTAGTTAATACATTAACTGGAGTTATCTTACTTGAGATCTTTAGCATATTCGGAATATTTCTATATAGACAACACTTTTTATCTTTACCTATTGAAATGGAAGAGGCTGCAATTGTAGACGGCGCAAGCCTTTGGCAAGTCTTCTGGAAAATCATGATGCCACTTTCCAAACCTATCACTACTTCTTTTGGTCTTTTAGTCTTCATCTATGCATGGAACCTATTCCTATGGCCATTGATTGTTATTACTTCTCCGGAAAAAAGAACCCTTCCTATTGCAATCGCACTTCTTCAGGGACAGTATTTCTCAAATTGGGGAGTAATTATGGCAGGAGGAGTAATTGCCTCTATTCCTCCTATTCTTCTTTTCCTATTCGCTCAGAAAAACTTTATTGAAGGCATCACCTTCACGGGAATTAAGTGAGAAGGAGGTAAAAAAGTGAAAATTACTTTTGTTGGGGCTGGAAGTGTAGTCTTCACAAAAAATCTTTTACAAGATTTAAGCTTGTATCCAGAATTTAATCAAGTTGAAATCTCTCTTATGGATATAGATGAGATAAGACTAAAAATAGCTCAGAAGGTAGCAGAAGAGATTAAAGAAAAAAGGAATAAAAATTGGAAGATAAATGCATATTTAGAACTTGGACCTGCTATTAAAAATTCTGACTATGTGATTAATACAGTACAGATTGGAGGAATACCTGCAACTTATGTAGATTTTGATATACCTGAAAAGTATGGTATACCCCAAACCATTGGAGATACCCATGGAGTTGGCGGGGTTATGAGATTTCTAAGAACTGCGCCTTTTCTGAAAAATCTTGTTAGAGAAATAGAAAATTCTGCTCCATCCTCTTTACTTATTAATTTTACAAATCCTATGTCCATGAACCAGTGGTATATAAATTCAATTACTGATATAAAAAATATTGGGCTATGTCATTCAATTCCTAATACGATAGAGCAGATTGCAAGTTATATAAATGTGCCTGTTCAAGAGATTAATTATAAGGTGGCTGGAATAAACCACATGGCATGGGTCCTTATCCTTGAAAGAAACAAAGAAAATCTTTACCCAATTCTCTTTAAAGCTATGGAAAAAGAAGAAATATGGAAAAAGGACCCTGTGAGATTTGAAATATTAAGGAATTTTGGTTACTTTGTCACCGAATCTTCCGAACATAATGCAGAATATGTGCCCTATTTCATAAAAGATGAAAGCTTGGTGAAAAAATTAAATATACCTATTAGGGAGTATATTAGGAGAGTTGAGTTAAATGAAAAAGTATTTGAGACCTATGTTAATTATTATATTCATGGGAGAGAAGAATTTAGAGATTTAGGAGATAAAATGCTAAGAGATTATTTTGGAGGAGAAGAGGAAGAAAAAGTAGAGCAGGAAGAAAAATCAAAAGAATATGCAATTCAAATTATACATGCTATAGAAACAAATACTCCCACTTTAATATATGGGATAGTTAAAAATAACAATTTAATCACAAATTATCCTTCAGATTGTATGGTAGAAGTTCCATGTTTGGTAGATAAAAATGGAATTTCTCCTACCTTTGTTGGAGAGATTCCAAGTCAACTTGCAAGTTTAAATCTTCCCCATATAAATGTGCAAAGATTAGCAGTAGAATCTGCCCTTTCTGGTAAAAGGGATTATGTTTATTATGCAGTTTCTATAGACCCACTTGTTTCATCCCTATTATCCTTAGATAAAATACGAAGTATGGTTGATGAGTTATTATCAGCCCATAAAGAATACTTAGGAGATCTATTAAAGTAAGAAAGGGAGAGGTGAAAGATGAGCGTTGTTGAAAAGGAAATAAAGGATCAAATAAAAGAAATTCCTTTAGTTTTTGAGTATATTTCAAAAAATATTGAAAAAATAGTTCCAAAATTTTTAGAGAAAAGCGAACTTGTATACTTTATAGGTTGTGGAACTTCTTACTACTTAGCCTTGTCCGCTAGTAGATTTTTTACCTATAAAACTGGGATAGAAACAAAGGCTCTTCCTGGTGGTGAAGTTACCTTTAAACATTTTGAAAATGTCGGAAGAAATAATTTAAATAGAACCGCCGTATTGATATCAAGATCTGGAGAGTCTACAGAAGTAGTAAAGGCAGGAGAGATCCTAAATGAACTTAATATAAAGACTTTTGGAATAACCTTGGAAGAGAATAGCTCTTTGGTTAAAACATCTTCAGAGTCTCTTATCCTTCCTATAAAGGAAAATGCTATCGTTATGACAAAGTCCTTCTCATCAATGTTATTGTCTTTACAAATAATATCAAGCTTTATAGCAGGAGAAAGGGATTTTAAAGTTTATGAAAAGGTAATTGAAAATGTGGAAAGAATAATTAAGGATAGCGAAAAATTAATTCATGAAAGAGATTTACTAAATGGTAGTCATTATGTTTTCTTAGGTCTTGGTATGCAGGAGGGATTAGCAAGAGAAAGTGCCTTAAAGCTTGAAGAGATGTCCTTAACAAAAACAGAAGCATATTCAAAGTTTGAGTATAGGCATGGTCCAAAATCCCTTGTAGAAAAAGGAGTTAACATTATCATATTTAGCGAAAAAGATAAAGAAGAGGATAAGTTGGTTGAAGAACTAAAGAATTATGGCGGAAATGTGATAAAAATTGGAGATGAAAACTCTGATCTTTACATATCTAATGATTTTCCATATGATTTAAGTTTAAGAATAATTTTCTCTCAAATTTTAGGTCTTCATATTGCAGAAAGGAAAGGCTTAGATGTAGATAGACCAAGAAATTTAACAAAAGTGGTGAGCATATAAATGAAGGATAAAAGACTATTAGATATAATGGAGATTTTAAAGGAAAGAGGATTTGTCACGGTAAGTGAGTTAGCAAAAGAGCTAAATGTATCTGAAATAACAATTAGAAGATACTTAACCCTTTTAGAAAGTCAGGGACTTTTAGAGAGAAGAAGGGGAGGAGCAGTACCCAAAAATTTTAGAATAGATCTCCCCTTCTTCTTCAAATTAGAGGAAAAGAAGGAAGAGAAGCAAAAAATAGCTAAAAAAGCATTGGATTACTTGTCTGATGGCATTACGGTAGCAATGAGTGGCGGTACTACTATTTTCTATCTAACCCAAATATTGGATGAGAGTAATATAAAAGACTTAACTATTGTAACAAATTCTATAACTACTGCATGGGGAGTAATTAATCAGAAAAAGAGGTTTAAGTTAATACATTCAGGAGGAATAGTAAGAGAGGGATCTTTTGAATGCATTGGAAGTCATGCCTTGTCCCTTTTTGAAAATATTATTGTGGATGTTTATTTTATGGGAGTAAATGGGATAGACTTAAATAAAGGAATAACAAACTATGATGCAGAAGAAAGAGATGTTGCTATCACAATACTTAAGAATGCAAAGAAGGTAATAGTTCTTGCAGATAGCAGTAAGTTTGGTGTGATTATGCCTTATAAGATATGTGACTTGGGAGATGTAGATATTATTATTACTGATCGTTTACAGGATGATAAGAAGGATTGGTTTAAGAATATTAAGACGAAGGTGGTTATTGCATGAAAAAAATTGAAAAATACTTCTATTCAAAAAGGCTAATATCAATCTGCACTTCAAACTTTAAAGTTCTTGAATCTGTTTTTAGATACTTCAAAGAAAAAGATACATACTTTTTAATAGAGTCTACTTCAAATCAGGTAAATCAATTTGGTGGATACACAGGACTAAAACCCAAAGATTTTGTTTATAAAATTAATAATCTTTCCCAAAAGTTTAGCTTTAACAAATTTTTTATAGGTTTGGATCATGGTGGAACATATCCTTGGAGAAATCTTGAGATTTCATCCGCTATGCAAAATGCTAAAACCCTTATCAAAGAATCTGTAGAAAGTGGATATAGAAAGATACATTTAGATGCCAGCTATCCTTTAAGGGGAGAATTATCATTATCTATAGAGGAGATTGTAAAAAGAGAAGTAGAACTGCTAATTATAGCAGAGGAAACTGCCCAAAATTATAATATGAATCCTATTTATGTGATTGGAACAGATGTGCCAAGACCTGGTGGTAATATATCTGAAAAGCCAAAAGTTACCCCAAATTCTGAGATCTATGAGATGATAGATGCCTTTAAAAAGGAGCTTTCAAAAAATTCATTAGATAAGGTATGGGATAGAATTGTTGCTATCGTAGTGAATTTGGGAATAGAGTTTGGAGATGAAAATATCTATGAATATAGTTCTGAAGAGACAAAAGAATTAATAACTGTATTGGACTCAAACAAAGATTTAGTTTTTGAGGCTCACTCTACAGACTATCAACCTTTAAAATCCTTAAAAGAGATGGCTAAAAATGGAGTAGGAATATTTAAGGTAGGACCTGCACTGACCTTTGCCTATAGATCCGCCCTGTTTTCTTTAGCACATATAGAGAAAATTCTCTTTAAAAATAGTACAAGCAATTTCATTGAAACACTATTTAGCTTACTAAAAGAAGATAATAGATTTTATAAAGAATATTATGGAGAAAATATTGATATAAATAAAGTAGTTTTTAGCTTTTTGGATAGATGGAGATACTATTATGAAAATGAAAAAATTCAAAATTCATTAAAAATGATGTTTAAAAACTTTGAGGATAAAAATATTCCTCTTCCTTTGATCTATGAATATTTTCCGGATCAGTTTGAAAAGGTCCAGGAAAAATTCTTAAAACCAATTATGGAAGATCTTATATTTGGAAGGATCCAAGATGTCTTAGATAAATACTATAAATCTCTCTATGAGGAGGTAAATTTATTATGAAAACTGTGGTGGTTATAGGGGCTGGAAGCAGGGGGTATGAAGCTTACGGAAACTATATATTAAAAAACCCTCATAAAATAAAGGCTATAGGTGTAGTAGAACCTGATCCAATAAAAAGGGAAAGATTTGCAAGAGCCCATAATTTAGATAAAAATTACGTATTCTCTTCCATAGAGGAGTTTTTTGCAAAAGATAGAATGGCGGACGCTGTTATAATATCAACACCTGATATGTTCCATGTAGAACCAGCAATTAAAGCAATAGAAAAGGGTTATCATATACTACTTGAGAAGCCAATTGCTCCAGATTTAGATGGAGTTTGCAAAATATACGATGCTTACAAAAAAGGAAACTCTCTAATTATAGTTGCCCATGTCTTAAGATATACTTCTTTCTTCAGAAAGATTAAGGAACTATTGGATAAAAATTATATAGGTGAAACTATCGGAATAAATCTTGTAGAAAATGTTGGTTTCTTCCACTATGCCCATAGTTTCGTAAGAGGAAATTGGAGAAACACAGATTTTTCTGCTCCATTTATTTTGGCAAAGAGCTGTCATGATTTAGATATATTATATTGGCTCTCCTCTTCAAAAGCAAAATATATAACCTCCTTCGGAGAATTAACTCACTTCAAGAAAGAAAAGGCACCAAAAGAAGCAAAGGAAAGATGTATCTGGGGTTGTATGGTAGAAAATTGTCCCTATGATGCAAGAAGAATATATCTTAGAGATTATACAGGCTGGCCTGTATCAGTTATAACTATGGATTTATCTTTAGAGGGTAGAATAAAGGCTCTGGAAGAGACAAATTATGGAAAATGTGTATACTATTCTGATAACAATGTTATGGACCATCAGATCGCAAATATTGTCTTTGAAAATGGGAAAATGGCAACCTTAACCGTAACTGCCTTTACAAATGACATTACAAGAAAAATAAACATATATGGTACTCATGGAGAAATATATGGAAATCTCATAAATGGAGAGATAAGAATAAATATCTTTGGAAGATACGAAGAGGTAGTAAAAGTAGATGTAAGAGACGATCATGCAGGAGGAGATGAGGGAATAATGGATAGCTTTGTTAAGATGCTTGAAACTTATGAACTACCTACTACAACCTTAGAGGATTCCATAGAAAGTCATGCTATGGCTTTTTCTGCAGAAAAATCAAGGATCAATAATGGAATTCCCATAGCTGTAGAAGAATTTAGAAAGAAGATATTGGAGGGATAGAAATGTACTTCTTAGGCGTTGATGGAGGAGGCTCAAAAACTGAAGCAGTAATTATTGACGAAAATTTAAATATATATGGAAGAGGGAAATCTGGACCTGCGGATGTTTTTAATAGTAATAAAGAAACAGTTAAAAATAACTTAATATCCGCCATAAATTCCGCTTTAGATAGTAAAAGGATAAGAATTGAAGATATAAGATTTGGGGGTTTTGGGCTTCCTGCAGTAGGAGAGCTAAGGGAGGCAATAGAAATATATTCAGACATAATAAAAGAAATTTTACCTGGAAGATTTATAATCTTCAATGATGTGAGAGGCGCCTTAGAGGGCGCATTTCCCTTTGAAAATGGTGTAGTTCTTCTTGCAGGAACAGGCATCATGGCGATGGGAAAAGTGAATGATGAAGTTTTCAGAATAGACGGATGGGGAGAACATGCAGGAGATTGTGGTAGTGGATATGATATAGGAAGAGAGTGCCTAAGATATATTTTCAAAATGTATGATGGAAGAATTGAAAAAAGTTACATGTATGAATTAATAAAGGAAGATTTCGAGGAGATTTTGAGAAAAACGAAAGGGATCAACTCTCGAGGTTATATCGCAAGTTACTCCAAAATTGTTTGTGAGTCTGCTAAAAATGGAGATAAATTTGCCCTAAAAATTTTAGAAAATGCAGTAGAAGAATGGAAACTAACTGTTTCTGCTATAAGAGGTAGGATTGGAAGGAATGAAAAAATAAAATTGGCTGTTGTGGGTGGGCTAAAAAATTGCAAAATTTTATACGATAAGTTTTTATCATGGGTAAGGGAGCAAGATTGGATTGTAATAGCTGAGCCCATGTATGAACCGTCCATTGGATGTGCTATATTAGCTATGAAAAACTATAAAGGGATATAAATAAAAATAAGTCTCTTTCACCTTCATAGGACTTTTGGCTTTAAATGGCTTTTTCTGTAAAAGAAAAGTTTTTGAGACTTTAAATTTTGTTTCTCATACAAAAGGAATTGATGTCATTTTCATAAAACCAAAAAGTGACACTTTGTCAAAACGTTGTCGTCTAAATAGTTATAAGGAAAATAAAGTTTATTTTACCCTAAAAACCATTTGGGTTGGACTTACAAACTTTAATGCAATAACTAAAAAGGTCATAGTTATAAGAAAATAGACTACTGCAAGAGCATCAATGGCTTGTGGCGGTCTAACTCCTGCTGCATAAGCATCATAGTATAGAGCTACTACTATAGTCTGAGATTTTGGTCCACTTACCAAAAAAGTTAATTCAAACATTGCAATAGTCCTTACTATAGCAAGAATGGAAGCAGTAAAGATACCAGGCAAAGTTAATGGTATTAAGATTCTAAAGAATGTCTGAAGTTTTCCAGCCCCTAAAATCTTAGCTGCAGATTCAATATTTGGATCCACCTGCTCAATAAAGGGAGTTAATACAAGGATCACAAAAGGTACAATAGGAATTAAATTAGCTAAGATTACTCCACTTATCTTCGTAGCTAATCTAATTTTATAAAGCATAGCAGCCAAAGGAATACCATAGGTCATAGGAGGTATAAGCATGGGCAATAGTAGAAGAGAAAGAAGTAAATTTTTGAATTTAAAATTGTATCTTGCTAATCCATAGGCGGTAGGAAATCCTATTATTAATGAAATAATTGTTACAGAAAAAGAAACAATAAAAGTAACAAAAAGAAGTTGAGGAAGATCATGGTCTTTTGCCATGTATTTATACCACTCAAGAGTAAAAGCTTTTGGAAAAGCGCCACTATACCATTCTTTACTCAGAGAGTTTAAAATCACTGTGGTCAATATACCTAAAATGTTAATAAGAAATAGTCCTAATCCTGTATAAAATATTATTACTGAAAAATTAATTTTTCTACCCATATTGCTATCCTCCTAAAATACATTATGCTAAGCTTTACCAACAAAAGTACCACCTTTAAACATTTTCTGTCTCCAGAACATCACTATTAATATAACAATTAGCTCTATTAATCCCATGATAATTGCAATGGCAGATGCGGTATTAAAATCAAATTTCTCAAAAGCCCAATGGAAGATAGAAATTGACATCACTCTTGTTGGTCCTGATGGCTGACCTAATAGAACTGCAGTTGGAAATACAGAGAATGCCATTACAAAATTCAAAGAGAAAGCAATAGTAATACCAGGTATCCATAAAGGGAAAATAACTCTCCTAAATATCTGCCACTTATTTGCTCCTAACATTTGAGCTGCCTTTTCGAGATTTGGATCTATGCCTGAAATATATCCCAGAAGCATTAAGAACGCATAAGGAAAACCATGAACAATTAATCCTAATAGTACCCCAGTATAATTATGAGTTAGTTTTAAAGGCTCTTTTATAACTCCAATAGTTTTTAGAAATTGATTGAACCAACCTACAGGACCAAAATATGTTAACATTCCTTCTGCCACAAGCACTGTTCCTAAGGTTACAGGAAGAATAAGGAAGAAGGTTATTACTTTTTCCCCTTTTACACCATGTCTCATATAATAGGCAAAAGGTATTGCCAGTAATATGTTAATAATGGTTGCTGGTAATGCAATTTTAAAAGTAGTGAAAATAGTTGCGACTTCCCAAGGATCTGAAAAAAATCTAATATAATTTTCTAATGTGAACTCATTAGCTTTCCCTGTGAAACTTAGATAAAGTCCATAAAAAAAGGGATATATAAATAAAAAAGATAAGAATATTAGTGATGGAAGGAAGGTTAAAAAAATAACAAGTTTTCTTTCTCTCATAATACTCTCTCTCCTTCTTCAGAAAAGAGAAGAATTTTCTCAGGAGGAATCCATATAGGAATAGTTTCCTTATCCTTTACATATTCTTGAGTACGTATATCTACTCGAATACCATTAATTGATGCTCCTACATGTTTTACTTGCCCTAAATATTCAACAACTTCAGTAGTGCATCTTATAGAATTAAAATCTTTTTCCACAATTTGAATGTCTTCAGGACGAATAGCGGTAATTACTTTTCTATTTATAATTTCAGAAAGATTAACTTTTCTATTTAAAGATGATCTTACAAGAAGTTCAAAATCTAATACTTTAATTACCACTTCATCATTAGAATTTACTCTAATCACTGTTGCATCCCACATATTTCTAAATCCCATAAAATCCGCCACAAAAAGATTTGATGGCTGGTGATAAACCTCTTCGGGAGTTCCTATTTGTTGTATCTTTCCACCTCTCATAACAACTATTCTATCAGAAAGGGCTAAGGCTTCCTGCTGGTCATGGGTTACATAAATAGATGTAATGTGGAGTTTTTCATGTAATGCCTTTAACTCATATCGCATTTCTATTCTTAATTTTGCATCAAGATTAGATAATGGCTCATCTAACATCATTAATAATGGTTCCATTACAATACATCTTGCAATAGCTACTCTTTGCTGTTCACCACCTGAGAGTTGTCTTGGATATTTATTTTCGTATCCCTCCAGATGAACCATCTTCAATGCGCTACTAACTCTTTCCTTAATTACATCCTTAGGCATTCTTTTTATTTGAAGACCAAAAGCAATATTATTAAAAACATTTAGATGAGGAAATAGAGCATAATTTTGAAAAACTAATCCAAATCCCCTCTTTTCCGGTGGTATACTATTCTTTCCATCATCAATACATACATCATCTATATATATTCTTCCACTATCGATAGGAACTAAACCAGCTAAACAATGAAGAGTCGTTGACTTACCACAACCTGAGGGTCCAAGCAGAGTAACAAATTCTCCCTTTTTTATAGTAAGATTAAAATCCTGAAGAACCTTATGATTTCCAAAACTCTTATTTAAATTTTCTATCCTTATTTCTTTAAAATCCTTCACTATTTCACCACCTCAAGTTATTAGTAAAGGTGTGGGGAGTAATGTTCCCCACACCTTTTTAGTTTTTAATTTACTTTACTTTTGATCCTACTAATTTATCCCACATTTCAAAAGCTTCAACTAATTCTTTTGCACCAAGCTGGGTTGTTGTTGGAAATTCTTTTATCGCCTTTTCATATTCGGGTCTCATTGCAGATTTAATCTTATCTTGTATTTCCTTAGGAGCCAAAGATAAAGGAACATTACTAATAGCAGGTCCAGGATAAAAGTAGCCATTATCATAGATCAGAGCTTGAGATTCACGTCTTAGTAACCAAGCCATAAGAGCTAAAGTTGCTCTCTTCCTTGCCTCATCAAGTCCTTTAGGCATACACATAAAATGGGCATCAGTAAGCCATGTAGTATTCTTTAAAAAGAATCCTTTGAAATTAGCAGGTATCACACCTAATATCCTCTGGTTCATGTCCCAACCTAAATGACTTGCTATAATCCACCTTGTTCCTTCTGCGAGTTCCCTGAAGGTAATAGCTGTACCTGTAGGATAGTAATCAATATATTTATCCAACTCTTTCAAATAATTCCATGTCTTCTCCCATGTTTTTGGATCCTTAGGATTTTTGTCACCAAGAATGTATGGTAGCCCCTGAAGTAAGCATCTTCCTGGTCCAGAATTAGCTGGTCTTGCATACATAAATTTACCTGGATTTGCTTTTGCCCACTCCAATAGTTCTTCCGCTGTAGTTGGGACTTTCTTAACTTTTTCTGGATTATAAGTAAACATGGGACCACCAGGGCAATAGGATACAACAATTCCATAACCTTTAAAGAGTTTAAAGGCTTCTCTTGCTCCAGGTAGATAACGGGATTCTAAATTTGGGAAATAGGAAGCATAAGTTGGATAAATATTTTCCCAAATATCCATTTCCAGACCAGCTGCCATTGCATCATATCCTGTTAAAACCATCGTTGTTACGACATTTCCTGCCATTTGTTGTGCTTTAATTTTTGCGGGTAGTTCAGGAGCTGTTGCCTTCATATATTCTATGTCAGAAACTATCTCAGGATGAGCCTTTTTGAAATTTTCAATAGCTGTTTGAGTCAATTGTAAATTGCCTGCTACATCTATAATGCTTAGCTTGACAGCTTTTGTCTGTTGCCCTAAGGAGATGGTAAAAAATACAATGAAAGAAAGGAGAAGAATTAGAAGAGGCTTTGAGTAGCTTTTCATAGCAATTCCTCCTTAAATTAATTATTTAAGGAAAACAATTTTCTCATTTAAGTATAGTTAAAAAAATAGCGAGTGTCAAATATTAGATCAAAATCAGACTGGTTTTATCAAATCTTCTGCATCATAATTAGGATTGTTAACTTTTTTGGAAACAGGATATGCGGACATAAATTCTGAAGGATAAGGTTGAAGTATCTCCATCAGTCTATTTACATTTCTCTCATTTTTATCGATCCAAACTTCTTCATATTCTCTTTTTAAAATTACAGGCATTCTTTCATGAATATCCCTTACAAAAGAGTTTGCAGATACTGTTATTATAGTAAATGTTCTTATTAGATTCCCTCTTTCATCTTTCCAAACATCATACAAACCTGCAAAGGCAAAAAGCTCAAAATTTTTTAAATGGATAAGATAGGGTACTTTAATATTTCCTACTTTTTTCCATTCATAAAAACCATTAGCAGGAATCAAACATCTTCTTTTTAAAAGAGAATCTCTAAAGGCAGGTCTTTCCAATAAGGTTTCTGCTCTTGCATTTATCATTCTATTCCCAATGGATGGGTCCTTTGCCCAATGGGGAACTAATCCCCAAATCATATCCGCTATTTTATTGGGGCTTTCTTGAAAGATTACCTGAACAGGTTGTCCCGGAGAGATATTATATCTTTTTCTAAGATTTGTGGTCTCTAATATATGTACGTTAAATCTCCCTTCTATTTTCTCAATATCAACTAATAAAAATCTTCCACACATAATTGAATATATTATACCACTTTTTAAACTTGATTTTTATTTCTATTTACTCTAAAATTAAAAATAACTTTGTTATGCATGAGTGGGCATTAGCAGAAACAATTATTAAAACATCTATAAACTTAACTCAGGAGAAAAACCTGAGTAGGGTGAAAGAAGTTTATCTAAAAATTGGAGAAATACAACAAATAGACTTAGAAGTCTTTGACTTTGCCTTAAAGGAACTGTCTAAAGGTACCATATTAGAAAATGCTAAATTTAATTTTGAAATGTTCCCTGCCCTTCTTCATTGTAACTCTTGTGGATATCAATGGAGTTACAAAGATAGCTTAGATAAATTAAGTGGTGAAGAAAAAGAAGCAATACACTTTATACCTGAAACCATCCATGTTTATATTCGTTGTCCAAAATGTGGAAGTCCAGACTTTGATATTAAAGAGGGACGTGGCGTTTGGATAAAGGATATAAAATGAATCTTATTGATCCAAGAATATCAATAATTGACGAGAGACTTAAAAGTGTAAAAGAGATATGGGCTATATCAAGTGGAAAAGGTGGTGTAGGGAAAAGCACGCTTTCTACATTTATAAGTCTTATTTTAAGTAAAAAGGGGTTTAAAGTAGGCTTATTGGATTTAGATCTGTATGGACCTACTTGCCATTTAATATTAGGCGTAGATAATGCTAAACCATTAGAAGATTATGGCATAAAACCTGTAAAGGTGGAAAATATTGATTTTATGTCTATTGTCTTTTTTACAGAAAATAAGCCATTAACTATGAGAGGAAAGGAAATAACAGATACAATATTGGAGATCTTTACAATTACAAAGTGGGATCCATTGGATTATTTAATCATAGATACTCCACCAGGCATGGGAGAGGTTTTTTTAGAACTCATCAGATATATAAAAAAGGCAAAATTTCTTCTTGTTTCTACCCCATCAAGACTTTCTATGGAAACTGTAGAAAAACTTATTAAGATTCTAAATGGTTTAAATTTGCCCATATTAGGTCTCATAGAAAATATGAAATCTAAAAAAGAAGATGATTATGTTAAGACAAAATGCGAAAACCTATCTGTTAAGTATTTAGGGTATGTGCCTTATTCACAGAACATGGATGATTTTATTAATAACAGTAAGTTCTTTTTTGAATCTGATTTAAGTGTTAGAATGGAAGAAATTATATCTCAACTAATATAAAAAACAGAGAGAGGGTGAGTTATGGACAAGTTTAAAATTAAGATTAATGGAAATGAGGTTGAAGTATCCCCAGGTAAAACTGTCCTTCAGGTTTTAAATGAGTTAGGCATTCATGTGCCAGTACTTTGTCATTTTGAGCACCTTTCACCCCAAGGTTCTTGTAGACTATGTGTTGTTGAAGACCGAGGAGTACTTAAAACTGCATGTACTACACCTGTAGAACCTAATATGGATATACAAACAGACACACCAAACGTAGTAAATTCAAGAAAGTTAGTTTTGCAACTACTATTTAGTGAAAGAAACCACTACTGTATGTACTGTGAAGTTACAGGAGAGTGCGAGCTTCAGGACTTAGGGTATGAATTTGGTCTCGATCACTTCGAGTTTCCTACCTACGAAAGAAAGTTTCCTGTAGACAACTCTCATGATTATATCCTAATGGATCATAATCGCTGTGTCCTATGTAGAAGATGTGTAAGAGCATGTTCTGAGGTTGCTGGACATTATGTATTAGGAGAAATGGAAAGAGGAATTGATACAATGATTATTGCGGACATGGATGTACCTCTTGGTAAATCCTCCTGCGTCTCTTGTGGTTTATGCGCCCAAGTATGTCCTACAGGTGCTATTTTAGATAAAAGGTCCGCTTATTTAGGAAGAGAGGTTCAATCAGATATTATATATGCAAATTGTGACCAATGCTCTGTAGGTTGTGGAATTGAGATTTACAAAAAGAAAGGAGCAAACTTTATAGTAAAAATATATGGGGATTGGAACTCTGATGTATCACAGGGAGTACTTTGTAAAAATGGAAGATATTTAGCATTATATGATGAGAAGGAAAGAGTTTCCGGAATTAGACTAAGAGATGATTTTGGTTTTAGAAGAATATCAAGGGAAATTCTTAAGGAAATATTAAAGAACAAGTTGTCTGATGATGTAGTAGCCTATGTAGATGGCTCTCTATTAAACGAAGAGCTGGAATTAGTAAAAGAGATATTTAAAGACAAGGTTTATTCTCTTTATCCCAATAATTCTCCAATAGAATCTAATATTTCTATAAAAGACTTAGATAACATGGACGCCTACTTAGTTATTGGGGTAGATTTGAATAAAGAGTTTGGTACTATTGGCTCCTTTGTAAAGAGAAACGTTATAGGAAATAAAAAGAAATTAGTATTAGTTGATGAGAAAGAGAATAGTTTAAATAAGATTGCAGATCATACATATAACAGAAAGGATTTAGATCTGGCAATTAGTTCTTTGAAAAACGAGAATAATGTAGCAGTCATCTTTAAGGATTTAAAAGATGAAGAGGCTAAAATACTAAAAGCTAATGATAACTTTAAGTTTTTATGGCTACCAAAAGAGACAAATACAGTAGGTTTAAATAAACTCAATATTCCTCATGAAGAGAAACATGCTAAAAATGTATTTGTTTTTGCCAAAAACTTAGATGGATTAAACAATATGAATCTTAATAATACATTTCTTGTTATTTTTACACCATATAATCACGAGGTGTTAAACAAGGCAAACTTGGTTGTTGGAATTAGCAATGGTTTTGAAAAAGAAGGAACCTTCTACAACCTTGAAGGCAAGAAACTGGTAAGACAAAAAGTGTTAAGAAGCAATTATGATGTGGTGGACTTAAGAGAGATTTTATTAGATATCTCGGGAAAAGTTGAGAAAATCATGTAAAATAGTGAGGTGAGAATATGGCAAAGCTAAAAGTAGCTTCAATATGGTGTGAGGGCTGTTCAGGAT
Organism: Dictyoglomus sp. NZ13-RE01; assembly: GCA_002878375.1. Classification (NCBI taxonomy): domain Bacteria; kingdom Pseudomonadati; phylum Dictyoglomota; class Dictyoglomia; order Dictyoglomales; family Dictyoglomaceae; genus Dictyoglomus; species Dictyoglomus sp. NZ13-RE01. The sequence continues at coordinate 18,199 of NIRF01000013.1, read as the reverse complement.
GTCATATGTCCTTTTTAGATATGGATGAGAGATTAGTAGAGCTTATAAATAAAGGATTAGAATTAAATGCTACTCCTATTACTGATCTAAAGGTCCCCGATGAAGATACCGATATAGGAATTATTGAGGGAGCTATTGCAACAGATCATCATGAGGAAGAAGTTAAAATGATGAGAGAAAAATGTAAGTTTATTGTTGCTATTGGAGATTGTGCAGTATTTGGTGGAATCCCTACAATGAGAAATTATTTCACCAGAGAAGAACTGTTAGAAAGAGGATATATAACCACTGAAAGTACTGTGCAGGGTAAGATTCCAACATCCGAAGAAATTGGTAAACATTTACCAAAAACAAAGGCAGTGAATGAAGTAATTAAGGTAGATTTTTATATTCCAGGATGTCCACCATCTGCAGATGCTATTTACTATGTATTAAAGGAAATTTTAGAAGGAAGAACTCCAGTTCTTTCTGGAGATTTATTAAAGTATGAATAGAGAGGTGAATTCTATGGAGAATAAGATTACAATAAGTCCAGTTACAAGAATAGAAGGACATGCAAGAGTAACTATACATTTGGATGAGGATGGAAAGGTTAAGAATGCTTATTTTCATGTAGATCAATTTAGAGGCTTTGAAAAATTCTCTGAGGGTAGACACTTCTCAGAAATGCCTGTCATTACTGAAAGAATATGTGGAATATGTCCTATAAGTCACCATCTTGCTTCAGCAAAAGCCTGTGACGATATTCTGGGAGTTGATATACCTAAAACAGCAAAACTCCTCAGAGAATTAATTCATATGGGACAGATAATTCAATCTCATTCCATGCATTTCTTTGAGCTTGCTGGTCCTGATCTTATTTTAGGATGGGATGCAGATCCAAGAATTAGGAATGTAGTTGGTTTAATACAGGAAAATCCTGAGCTTGCCCTAAAAGCAGTAAAGCTCAGAAAATATGGACAAAGAATAATAGAATTAGTAGCAGGGAGAAGAATCCATCCTACTTTTGCCGTTCCAGGCGGTGTAAATAATGCTCTTTCTCCCTCTGCAAGGGATGAGATAATGAGTGGAATAGATGAAATGATATCCTACATAAAAGAGGGAATAAAGATAGCAGAGGATTATATAGAGAAAAATAGAGATCTTTGTAACAAATTTGCATCCTTCTCCACTGGATACATGGGATTAGTAAAAGATGACGGTTCCTTAGAGCTCTATGATGGAAAAATCAGATTTATGGATAAAGATGGAAATATTTTAAAAGAGTTTAAAGGTAAATACTATCTTAAATATATTGGAGAGAGAGTAGAAGATTGGAGTTATCTCAAATTCCCCTTCTATAAACCGTTAGGCTATCCTGATGGAGTCTATAGAGTTGGACCATTAGCAAGACTGAATGTAGCAGACAAGATAAGCACACCTCTTGCTAATGAGGAATTTAAGAAGTTTAAAGCTATTGGATATGGAAAACCAGTAGAAGGCTCTATTTATTATCACTATGCAAGACTTATTGAAACACTATACGCTTTAGAAAGAACAAGAGAGATTTTAGATGATCCTGATGTTATGTCTCAAGATGTACTTGTCTTAGGAAACGTTAGTAATGAGGAAGGAATTGGTGTGGTTGAAGCTCCAAGAGGAACTTTGATACATCATTATTGGGTTGATGAGAAAGGTACCATTGAAAAGGTGAACTTGATCGTATCCACAGGTCATAATAACTGGGCTATGAGTAAAGCTGTGGAAGAGGTAGCAAAGGCTTTTGTGGATGGGAAAAACTTAAAAGAAGGTATGCTAAATAGGGTTGAAGGAGCCATAAGGTGTTACGATCCATGTTTGTCCTGCTCTACCCATGCCATTGGGAAAATGCCCATTGTAGTTGAAATTTATGATAACTCTGGAAACTTATTAGAATCCGTAGTCAGAGATTGAAAAATTTACTTATTGTTGGATTTGGGAACGAGTTTAGAAGAGACGACGGCTTAGGAATAAAGCTCCTGGACCAAATAAATGAAAATGTTGATAAACTAAAGGTCCAGGAGCTTTCTATTGATTTAGTAGATATTTTAAAAGAATACGATATTGTTCTCTTTGTTGATGCCTCTATTGAGGGAGGTCCTATCTCTTTTAAAAAAATAGAAAAAGAGGAAAAATTTTCTCCATTGACTCATCACTTAACCTGCGAAGAACTTCTATTTTGGATCGATGCTTTATATAAAAGGAGTCCAGAGTTTTATCTATTGTCTATAAGAGGGTATGATTTTGATTTTGGGGAAGAACTTTCTGAAAAAGCAAGAGAAAATTTAGATCTTGCCAAAAAGTTTGTTCAAAACTTTATAAATGAAACAATCAGTAATAAGCTATCGGATTAAAGTTTATGGAATTGTTCAAGGAGTAGGTTTCAGACCTTTTGTTTATAAACTTGCAAAGTCTTTAGACCTACGAGGATGGATATATAACTCTATCGGTTCTGTAGATATTCTTATTCAGGGAGAAGAAGAAAATATTAAAAAATTTATTGATATCTTGAAAAATTCTCCACCCCCTTTATCAAGGATAGAGAAAATCCATATAGATATCATAGAAGATGAAAAATCTTATGATGATTTTTCAATAATAGAAAGTAAAGAGGATATAGGATTTAATTTTATTTCTCCTGATATAGCTATTTGCGATGACTGCTTAAGAGAGATGAGAGATCCAAAAGACAGAAGATATAGCTATCCTTTTATAAATTGTACTAACTGTGGTCCAAGATACACAATTATTGAAGATTTACCCTATGATAGGGACAAAACCAGTATGAAAATCTTTGAGATGTGTGAAGAATGCAAAAAAGAATATCATGATCCATTAAGTAGACGCTTTCATGCCCAACCTATATCCTGCTTTAACTGTGGTCCAAATATTTGGATTGATGGTCTTAAATCAGATAATATTTTTAAGGATATTTCTGATTTTTTGAAGGAAAATAAAATTATTGCTATTAAAGGAATTGGCGGATTTCATTTAATGTGTTCTGCTGTTAGCGATATGGCTGTTTTAAAATTGAGGGAGAGAAAAAGAAGAAAGTTTAAACCATTTGCTCTGATGATGAGAGATTTAGATATGATAGAAGAATATTGTTTTCTAAATGATATAGAAAGGAGTATACTAACATCTAAGGAAAGACCTATAGTTCTTTTGAGGATAAAAGACCTAAAGGATATATCTCCTTATGTAGCCCCTAATAACGAGTTCTTAGGTGTAATGCTTCCTTATGCTCCTTATCATTATTTAATCTTCGATTATTTTGATAAACCTTTAATTATGACCAGTGGAAATGTTACTGATGAGCCAATAGTCAAGGACAATGAAGAAAGCAAAAAGGAGCTTAAAAATATTGCAGATATTTTTGTTTTCCACAATAGAAATATCATTCATAGAGTAGATGATAGTGTTGTATTTGTCGAAAATAATCAATTAAATTTTGTAAGGAGAGCAAGAGGATATGCTCCAGATCCCATAAAGGTACCCATTAAAGTGAGACCTGTTCTTGCATTAGGTGGAGAATTAAAAAATACATTTGCTCTTGGTAAAGAAGAATATATATTCATAAGTCCACATATTGGAGACCTAAAAGATAAGAAAACCTTAGAAGTTTATGAAGAAACCATCAATGAGTTTATTAGGCTTTTTAGAATAGAACCTGAAATCCTGGTGCATGATCTGCACCCCCAATATTTATCCACTGAATTTGCTCAAAGATTTGAAAAATTTATGGAGGTTATTCCTCTTCAACATCATAAAGCCCACGTTTACAGTCTACTTTTAGATAATAATATTACTGATGATATAATAGGTTTTTCCTTTGATGGGACTGGCTATGGGGAAGATGGAAAAATTTGGGGTGGAGAAGTTTTTATTGGAAACTTAGATAAAATAGAAAGAATTGCTCATTTTAAATACTTTCCAATTGCTGGAGGAGACTATTCCATAGAAAATCCTATAAGAATTGCACTTTCCTATATTACAAAATATATTCCGAGCGAAATAAACAGTCTCTTTCCTCATATTGATTTCCTTGAGAAAGAACTTATTAAAAAACTTATAAGGGATGAGGTAGGAATATTTTATACATCTTCTTGTGGGAGAATATTTGATTTAGTATCCGCTCTATTAGGGATAAGGGAAAAAATTGACTATGAAGGACAAGCAGCTATAGAACTTGAAACGTATGCCTGGAAAAAAGAAGATAATGAATTTTATCCCTTTGAGATTGTTAAAAAAGATTTGTATGAAATAGATATACTTCCTACTATTGAAAAAATTATTGAAGAGAAAAATTATTTTGATAGATCTATAGTTGCGAGAAGATTTCATAATACTATTGCTAAAGTTATATTAAATATGGCTGAGATGTTTCGAGAAAAATTCAACATTAGGAGTGTGGGGTTTACTGGAGGGGTTTTTCAAAATAGATTACTTATAAATTTAGTTGTTCCTGCTCTTGAAAAAAAGGGATTTAAAGTGTATCTTCATAGAAGAGTTCCTACAAATGATGGAGGAATATCTTTAGGACAAGTAATTATGGCAAGAGAATAGGAGGCTTATTAAAAATGTGCTTAGGTTATCCTTTAAAGGTATTAAAATTGAAAGATAATAATATGGCGGACGTAGATATGGGGGGGGGGACTACCCTTGAAATTAGTACTATATTTACTCCAGAGGTTAAAGAAGGAGATTATGTAATAGTACACGCTGGTTTTGCCATATCTGTCCTTAGAGAGGATGAGGCAAAAGAAATATTAGAATTATTAGAGGAAAAATGAGCAAAGAAGTTGTTGAAATTGTTAAAGCTTTAAAAAAGTACTCAGATCGTACTATAAATCTAATGGAATTTTGTGGCACCCATACCCACGAAATATTTCGCTTTGGTATTAGAGATCTCCTTCCTGAGAGTATTAATTTATTATCTGGTCCTGGATGCCCTGTTTGTGTTACCTCTGAAGAAGATATTGATTACATAATAGCCTTATTGAAGGAAGGGTTTGGAATAATAACTTTTGGAGATTTGGTGAATGTGCCTGGAAGTGAAGGTAGCTTGAGTTATTATAAAGCAATTGGAAAAGAAGTAAAAGTTGTATATTCTCCCTTAGATGCATTAAAAATTGCAAAGGAGAATAAAAATAAAAATTATGTACTGATTGGTATTGGCTTTGAAACTACAGCTCCATCTTTAGCCTTTACGGTATTAAAAATAAGGGAAGAAAATCTCAAAAATCTTTACTTTTTATCTCTAAATAAGTTAACACCTCCTGCAATGAAGGCAATTCTCGATATGGGAGAAGTTAAAATAGATGGGATAATAGGACCAGGGCATGTATCTACCATAATTGGGAAAAAAGGATGGGAAAAAATATATGAAGAATATAAAATACCCTTTGTTATTACTGGTTTTGAACCAATGGACATATTAAAAGGGATTTATTTACTCTCAGAAATGGTATTAAAAAATAAGCCTAAATTAGTTAACGAATATAAAAGAAGTGTATCAGATGAGGGAAACTTAACAGCCCTCAATATCATGTATCGCGTGTTTAAAATAGCTGATGCAAGCTGGAGAGGTTTAGGGATCTTAAAGAATAGTGGATTAGAATTGAAAGAGGAATACGATGACATCAATATAAGAAAAGTATTTCCTATAAAGGTACAAGTCAAACATAATCCTTTGTGTAAATGTGGAGAGGTTTTAAGAGGCGTATTAAAACCTACACAATGTCCACTATATAAAAAAGTATGTACTCCAGAAAATCCAAAAGGACCTTGTATGGTTTCCTCAGAAGGAACCTGTTCTGCTTATTATCTCTATGGGAGAGATTAGCATGGAAGAAATTATAATGCTTTCACATGGAAATGGCGGAGAAAAAACAAGAAAATTAATAGAAGAGGAAATTTTGAAGTATTTTGGCAATGAGATTTTAATAGATTTATTTGATTCTGCTATTCTTGAAATAAAGGGAAAGTTAGCCTTTACTACAGACTCTTTTGTTATATCCCCTATATTTTTTAATGGCGGAGATATTGGAAAACTCTCAATTTATGGTACTATAAATGATCTCTCTGTTATGGGAGCAACACCTTTATACCTGAGCGTAAGCTTTATAATCGAGGAGGGCTTACCCTTAAAAGACTTTAGGAAAATCTTGGAATCTATGAGAGACGCAGCTTTGGATTGTAATATAAAGATTGTTACAGGGGACACAAAAGTGGTAGAAAAAGGGAAAGGTGACTATATTTATATAAATACTGCAGGAATAGGGATATTAGAAGAACATAGAGATTGGAGGGAAAGAAAAATAGAAGAAGGAGATTTAGTTATTATAAATGGGGGAATAGGAGAGCATGGTGTATGTATAATGTTGGAAAGATTAGGAATAAATACAAGCAGTGAAATAAAATCTGATCTTGCTCCTCTTTACCGTATTACCTTACCCCTTTTAGACAAATTTACAGGAGTTAAATTTATGCGGGATCCAACTAGGGGCGGTGTAGCCACAACTTTAAATGAGGTCTCTAAAAAATACCACGTAGATATTGAAATATTTGAAGAAAGCTTGCCTATAAAAGATTGGGTTAGAAAATCCAGTGAGATATTAGGAATAGATCCTTTATATATTGCCAATGAAGGGAAAGTATTAATTATTGCTTCTAAGAATGAAGGAGAAAAGATTGTAAACTTCCTAAGACAATTTCCAGAAGGTAAGGATGCAAGAATAATAGGTGAAATAAAAGGAAGGGGTGAAAAAGTGTACTTAAGAACTACTCTTGGTACAAGGAGAATATTAGATACTTTAAAAAAGGAATTACTTCCGAGGATTTGTTAAGTATGTTTCGGATATTTGATGGTAATGTTTTATTTGACGGAGCTATGGGAACAGAACTACAAAGAAGAGGTCTTCCTTTAGGAACTCCTCCTGAACTTTGGAATTTAGAAAATAGTGAAATAGTAGAACAAATTCATAAAGATTATATAAATTCTGGAGCAATGGTCATAGAAACAAATACCTTTGGAGGTAATAGAATAAGATTAAAAAGGTTTGATCTGGACAAAAAAATAAAAGTGATAAATCAAAAAGCCGTTGATATTGCCCAAAGAGCATCAAAAGGAAAAGTATTAATTGCAGGTTCAGTAGGTCCCTTAGGAGAATTGCTTGAGCCCTTTGGAGATATTACTATTGAAGAGGCTAAAGAAGTATTTGAAGAGCAAATTGAAATTTTAAAATCCGCAGGAGTTGATTTCATATTGATTGAAACAATGATCTATTTAGAAGAGGCTTTATGTGCCTTAGAATCTGCTTTAAAAGCTAACATGAAGGTTGGAATTACTATGAGTTTTGAAATTACTCCTTCAGGGATCAGGACATCCTTTGGAGACACCATAGAAAAGTTTATAAAATCTGTAGAAAATAAAGAGATATTATTTTTGGGATCAAACTGTGGAAAAGGTTTCGAAGAAATGGAAAAAGTAGCTGAAGAAATCAGAAGAAAAACTAATAAGAAAATACTTATCCAGCCAAATGCAGGAATTCCCAAAATAGTAGATGGTAAACCGCTTTATCCAGGAACACCTGAAGAGTTCGGGAATTTTGTTGTAAAAATGCTAAAATTAGGTATAAATTACATTGGTGGATGCTGTGGAACAACACCTGAACATATTAAAAAAGCAAGAGAAATAATTGAAAATTTCTAATAACTATTTTACTGTATCATCATATTGCCAACCTAAAATATCATAAAGCTTTCTTCTTCCTTCTTTATCCATTTCTAATTCCTTTCGAGCATACATAGCAACAACCCCATCGCCGTCTGCTACTATAATGTCTCCAGGTCTCACAATAAACCCTTCTATACTTATCAGTATCTCTTGGTCCACCATTTGTAACATATCCCACTGCTCCACGAGAATATCCTACAAGGGAATTATTAGATCCCATTAATCCTGCATCTACACTGCTTTGATCAATTACAATAAAATCTCCCTTTTTTATCTCATCAAGCCATGGATAAGTACATATATTACTATAATAACCACAAAATTCTGCATATTCCTTTGGAGTCATCTTTGGAATTTCTCCTTCATAAGGTAAATATCTTACAGTCTTTGCTATTCCAACAACTCTTGTTCTAAATAAGGGTTTAATAGTATAAGGTATACTACATTAATTATGAAGAAGTAGATAGTCAAGACCATCTCTTACATCAGCCACTCTCAGTCCTTCAAATAACTTCAATAATTCTCTATTTTCTTGATCAAACATAAATTATTCCTCCTCAATATACTTTATATTATTCTCTTTAAGTTTACGGGTTAGATTTACATTTTTAAGAGGTAAAATAACAATTTCCGCAAGATATAAGACCTTAGATCCAAACTCTAAGTGTCCAGAATATGTTCTCTCTAAATCGGAAGCAACAAAATGAATATGAGGTTCATAATCTAATATTAATCCCTGACAGGAAGAAAGCTCAATAGGTGCCTCAAGAGTTATAAATTCATTTTGAGGAGGAAAATCTCTTGTCAGTACTCTATGAAATACCAATTTTTCTAAAGTTCCAATTCCACTAATAATAACCGAATTATTTATTTTTTTCTCTTTCAAAACTTCTATAATACTTTCTAAAAATAACTCTTTGGGCTCAAGATTTATTATTATAAGCTTATTAATATTCACATCTTTCCAATATACTTTCATGGTTAAAATAATAATATAATAATCTAATCTTTTCAAGTACTTTAACATTTTAACTCTTGACCAGATTAAAGTTTTATGCTAAGAATAGTAAAAATTTTCCGGAGGGATAAGTATGGAGAAATCTTTATCAAACAGAACAAAAATCTCAACTTCTGATGCTATGTCCAAATTCGTTCTTGCTCAAGATCCAGAGATTATTTCCTTTGCTGGTGGTCTTCCAGATAATAACTTATTTCCTATAGATGAAATACAATCATCCCACGAGGAAATGTTATCTAAAGAAGGGAAAATAGTATTTCAATATACATCAAGCCTCGGTGATTTTAACCTTAGAAAATGGATTGGGGAAGAATTTTTCAGTAAATGGAACAAAACTGTAAATCCAGAAAATATTATTATAACTGAGGGCTCACAGCAGGCTTTAGACTTATTAGGTAAATTATTTTTAGATGAAGGAGACTATGCTCTCATTGAGGCACCAGGTTATTTAGGTACTATACAGGCATGGAGAATTTTTCGCCCTCACTTAATTGGAGTAAACCAGGATAAAGATGGAATAAATCTGGAAGAATTAGAAGAAACAATAAAGTCATTGCCTAAACCTCCTAAAGTCCTTTATGTAGTACCAGATTTTTCTAATCCTGCAGGCACATTAATGCCCATAGAAAAGAGAGAAAAATTAATTGAAATAGCAGAAAAATACCAATTTTATATTATTGAAGATTTGGCTTATAGTTTGCTTTCATATGATAGAGAAACTTTACCTCCTTTATTGACTCTATCAGATAGCAAATTTATTGTCACCATTGGGAGTTTTTCAAAAATTTTATCTCCTGGTTTACGAACAGGCTTTATAATCGCCCCAAATGAACTTGTTCGTCCTTTAAGACTTATAAAAGAAGCTTCGGATCTTTGCTCTGGAACCTACAATCAAAAGTTGGTATATTACTTTTGCAAAAATGGATATCTCAAAAAACATGTAGATAAACTAAGAAGTGCATATAAAGAAAAAAGAGATAAGCTACAAGAAGCTTTAAATAAATTTTTCCAAAACAAAGCAAAATGGACATTTCCTTCCGGTGGCTTCTTCTTTTTCTTAACATTTGATGATAAAATAGACGGATATAAGCTTGCAGAAAAAGCATTAGAAAATAAAACAAGCTTTGTACCAGGAGAAGAATTCTTTGTAGATGGGAAGGGGAAAAATACTGCAAGGATATCCTTCTCTCAGATCAATGTCAACGATATATTTGAAGGAGTAAAAAGACTATTCAAAGCTTTTGAAGAAGTTGAAAACTCATGATTTGGGACATAGTAATTATTGGGGCAGGACCTATAGGAAATTTTGCAGGATATCTTGCAGGTAAAAAAAGCCTTAAAGTAGTTATTTTAGAAGAGCACGATAAAATCGGAGAACCTATACATTGCTTAGGAAAACTTAGTTTTCACGCCTTTGAGGAGTATCCTCTTCCAAAGAATTCTATCCTTTCTCCTTTAAAGGGAGCATATATTTACTCTCCAATAGGCAAGGAGGTAAAGTTAAAAAAGAATAAAGTTGACTCATATATATTAGATAGGACAAAATTTGATAATGACATAGGAGAGATGGCAGAAAAAGCTGGAGCAAAATTTTTATTTGGAACTAAAGCCTTTGGTATAGAACATTTTAATGGATATAGCGAAATATATTTTAAGGAGAAGGGGAAAATAAATAAATTAAAGGCAAAAATTATTATTGTTGCGGAAGGAGCTAAAAGACAATTTTTAAGAAGTTTAGGATTTCCTGCAAAGCCTCATTTAGTGGGACTTCAATATGAGATATCTGGAATTTACTTGAAGGATAATGAATGTGTAGAGCTATATTTTGGAGAAAAATACTCAAAGGGATTTTTTGCATGGATCTCTCCATTAAAAGGTGACTTAGTGAAAATAGGGACTGCAGTCCTTCCAGGTAACAATCCAAAAGTTTATTTAGAAAATCTCATTTTAAACCTCAAAGAAAGAAGCAGTAAGTTCAAAATATTAAAAGAATATGGTGGAATTATTCCTTTGTATGGTCCCTATGAGATGTACATATACCCAAATATAATTGTTTTGGGAGATGCAGGAGGATTTAATAAGTCCACTACAGGTGGCGGTATATATTTTGGATTAAAAGGAGCAGAAATTGCATTAAATCAAGCATATAAATATCTAAACAATGGAAATATAAAGCATTTAAAAGAATATGAATTTTTAATAAAAAGAGCTTTTGGAAAAGAGTTATTTTTCACAGGACTAATAAGAAGATTTTTAAACAAACTTAACGATAAAGATTTAGATGAAATATGGAATATTATTCTGGAAAATAAGGAGATAATAAAGAAATTAGAAGAAAAAGGAGATACTGCCTATCAAACAACACTCTTATCTATAATTCCCTATATAATATCAAAACCAAAAAACACAAAAGTATTCAGATATTTACCTCAAATAATAAAATCTTTTTTAGAAAGCATATAAAAAAATAAAAGGGGCTCCCAAATTTGGGAGCCCCTAAGATTCTTTGGATTAGAAGTTAACTGTTGCTTTCAATGTTACGTCGGTAGGTAGAATATCTCCTTTTGTTATATTGCCTAAACCTAATTTATATACACTTAAGTTCAATGTTACATTGGAAGTAAGAGCATAATCTGCCTCTGCCATTGCTGAAGCTGTTCCTGGATAAGTACTTAAGCCTTGATCAGTAAACCACTTACCATCTTGGTTATTAGTTACCCATGCCCAGAGAGTAACTTTATCTGTTAAGCTATATGTTCCCTTCAAGACAAGTGATACGGTATCTTTACTAAATTGAGTTAAATTAGGTGCGTAGAATGCTGCTTCAACAGAAGTCTTTGGATTGACACTTCCAGATACCTTTGCCCAGGTCTTGTAAGTAGGATATACGAAGTATGCCTCGTAAGAGAATGGAGCTACTGTTCCAGATACTGCACCTTTCACTGTATAAGTTCGAGTAGTATGAGTTACATCACTTACTGTTACTTCTGCACTAACCGTTGCTTGAGAAGTTACTGGATAGCTTGCAGAACCATAAAGAGTTAGACTATTATCTTTGTATGTAGCTTTCAAAGTGGAGCTTAATCCTTTTACTCCTACATCACTGAGAGATACTCCACCTAATACATCAAAGGTTCCATCATATACTGCTTCACCAAAGAGTTTAATTCCTTTTGCAACAGAAGTTCCAAAGTCACTACCAAATGCATAGCTATATGGAGCTGTAGTATTAGCTCTTGATACTAACGCAAATGCATTGACATCAACATTGTTGAAGCTACCAGAAACCTTACCTGCAACAAGATCTTCGCCAGTACCATCATCAGTTCCATTTAATCCTACTGCCAATTTTAGTCCTGCTGGTAGGTCTACGCTGGCAACAACTTTCGCAGTCTTTGTTCCAACAAGTTCATTGACATCTACTGCGAAGTTGCTATCTGCTCCAGCGTTATAGCTTAAAACAAGATTCTTTAGACCAAATTCTACCTGGGCAACACTTACATCAAAGCTATTGAAAGATAACTTATTATTTACTAACTCAAATGATGTAGATATGCTTACTCCATCTGCAGGTTTAATGCCTAAATTAATAGTTGCGGATGGGGTTATTGCAATATTCTTATTTGCTCCAAAGTCTTTCTTTGCTTTAACAGAGACAGAGCCACTTACTGCAAATTTATTCAATGCTTTATTAATATCATCCACTTTAGCATTGACATCTGCTACTGCATCTTCAACAGAAGACACTCTATCAGTTAAATCAGAGAGACTCAATGCTAAGTCATCAGTTACATTATATAGTGCATTTATTGCAGACTCTACATTATCTAATCTTGAAGAAATATCCGCAAGCTCTTCTGGGACCTCAACTCCTTCCACTTGCGCTAACTTATCTTCAATTTCAGATACCTTATCTTGTAATTCTGCAATAGCATCTTTTACAGAAGGTAGCTCTTCAGTTAAGATTGCATCCACATCTGCTCTTAAAGCATCTATAGCATCACTATGATCCTCTACCATTGCCTTTAATTCCTCAACATCTGGTACTTGAATTTCAGCTAATTTCTCCTCTATCATTGCTGTTACTTCGTCAACAGTTGGTCTATCAGTGAGGAGCACTTCAATATCGCTTACTCTTGCATCTAAATCTTCAACCATTGCACCAACACCTTCAAGAGCATCAACCTTCTCACTTAATGCAGTTAAGTTAGCAGATAAATCATCAGTGATACCCATTAAATCGGTAATAGCAGATTCAACATCTCCTACTCTAAGTTCTAAATCATTTACTTTTCCTTCCACATCATCTAATCTTGCTACTGTATCCCCTAAGCTCTCCTCTATCATTGCCTGCACATCATCTACTGATGCCTTCTCTGTTAATGCTACCTCAACATCACTTAACCTACTATCTAAATCTCCTGCTAACCCCTCTAAGTCGCTTACTCTACCTTCCAAATCTGCTAATGCCTCTTCGGTAACTTTCTTCACTGTTTCTTCAAGCTTTTCTCCTATTACAGTTTTAATTTGCTCTTCTGTAACTTCCACCTTTTCAATATTAGCTACTTGTTCAGCAAGACCTGCAACTTGTGATTCTAAATCACTTACTCTTCCTTCTAAATCATCTAATCTTGCTACTGTATCTCCTAAGCTCTCCTCTATCATTGCCTGCACATCATCTACTGATGCCTTCTCTGTTAATGCCACCTCAACATCGCTTAACCTGCTATCTAAATCTCCTGCTAACCCCTCTAAATCACTTACTCTTCCTTCTAAATCATCTAATCTTGCTACTGTATCTCCTAAGCTCTCCTCTATCATTGCCTGCACATCATCTACTGATGCCTTCTCTGTTAATGCTACCTCAACATCGCTTAACCTACTATCTAAATCTCCTGCTAACCCCTCTAAATCACTTACTCTTCCTTCTAAATCATCTAATCTTGCTACTGTATCTCCTAAGCTCTCCTCTATCATTGCCTGCACATCATCTACTGATGCCTTCTCTGTTAATGCCACCTCAACATCGCTTAACCTGCTATCTAAATCTCCTGCTAACCCCTCTAAATCACTTACTCTTCCTTCTAAATCACTTATATCTGGTATCTCTATCTCTGATATCTTCTCCTCTATTAATGATGTGACCTCATCTAATGTGGGTCTCTCTGTTACAAGAGACTCTAAATCGCTTACTCTTGCCTCAATATCATCCAACCTTGCTGTTACATCCCCTAAGCTCTCCTCTACTACTGATCTTACATCATCTAATGTCGCTTTCTCCTCTAATGCAGATTCTAAGTCGCTTACTCTACCAGAAAGTTCATCTAAACTTGCCATTAATTCATCGACTCTTGAACCTAAAAGGGTTAATTCTTCACTTAGATCCTTCACTAAGTTTTTCAATTCTGCAATATCTGCTGCTGGAAGTGCTACTTCTGCAAGTTTCAATTTTTGGATCAAATTATAAAGTAAGACTGCTACTTGATATCTTGTGACATACATATCACCGCCAAAGGTGTCAGGTCTAATACCCGAGATTATACCTAAGTCTGTTAGATATTTTACTGCAGGTGCTGCCCAATGAGTTGGTGGTACATCTTTAAATTTGGTTTGTACTTGAGCAAAGCTTAAACTAAACAAACCTAAAATTAAAACTAATACAAACACTAAAAATTTTTTACTCATATCGACCCTCCTTAAACAATAATCTTTCAGAGAGAGTTCCCATTACTCTCCTCGAGTAATGAACTTCCTCTCTGATCAAATAGAGGGAAAAAGTACGAATCTAAACAAACGTATCGATTACGTTAGATTAGTTTTTTAATCACCTCCTCTCTTTAACATTTAAAGATATCAATCAAAAGCTTTTGACTAAATTTTATCACTTATATTATTTTGTGTCAACTTAACATTATACTTTTTTAAATAAGTTTAATTAGCTTACCTTCAGATAAAAAGGTTTAAACCAGCTTGACTTGCTTCTGCTAAATAGGTAGCAACCCCTCCAATCTCAACTCCATCAATTAGTTCCTCCTTTTTAATACCCATAACATCCATCGACATGCTACATGCAACAAGTTTAATTCCCAACTCCTGTGCTTGTTTTAACATTTCTTGAAGTGTTTGTACTTTTTTCTTTCTCATCATATACTTCATCAATTTAGGTCCAATACCCAAGAAATTCATTTTTGATAATGGGAGATTTTCAACACCTTTTGGCATCATCCTTCCAAACATTCTTTCTAAAAAACTCTTCTTTGGAGATTTTTTATTAGGATCTCTTAATACATTTAAGCCCCAAAAAGTGAAAAACATAGTTACTTCATCTCCCATAGCTGCCGCCCCAGTTGCAATTACAAAAGAAGCTAATACCTTATCCATATCATTACTGAAAACTATAATAGTTTTTTTATCTTCGCTCACAATAAATCCTCCCTTTTAAGCCTTCCTTATTTTTGCAATAATTACACCATTCTCTTCCTCTAAAGAAAGAAGCTCATTTTTAGTCTTTTGACTCCAAGCAGTAACATCCTTTTTAAAACCTTGATCTGTAGCTTCTATTACTACAATATCTCCAGATGGAATTTCTTTAATCTTTGTAAACAATTTTGTTATGGGTCCTGGACATTGTAGATATTTCGCATCAACAAAATGTTCCATATTTTCTCTACCCCCCTAAATTTTAAATTAATTCAAAGGGGTATGCTTTTAATCCCCCATCAAGAATTTTCAAATTAGTGAAACCAAAACTTCTCAATTTTGTATAAGCCTGATAAGCCCTTTTACCCAATCCACAAATCAAAACTATTTCTTTATTCTTATCAATCATATCCACCTTTTCCACTAATTCATCCAAAGGAATATTGATGGAGCCTGGAATTGAAGAAATAACAAATTCAGGTTCAGTTCTAACATCCACTAATAAGAGATTTTTATCACCCTCTTTTATCCTTTTATACAACTCATAAGGATTTATCCCTTTTAACTTTCCAGTAAGTTTATTTTTCATGACATTTGCAGTAACAATAACGGAGGATAAAGCCATGGAATAAGGAGGTGAATAGGCAAGATCTACTTTGCTTAAACCCCATACAGTACCATTCAAATAAATAAAGCTTGCTATTATATCTATAAATTTGTCCACTGTTCCTTCTCCAATTCCCTGTGCCCCTAAGATCCTTCCTGTCTTCTTATCCGCAATCAATTTTAAAATGACCATTTTGGATGTAGGATAATAATGAGCTTTATCATCAGAAGGAACAATTACTGACTCAACTTCAAATCCTTCTTCTCTTGCCTGCCTTTCAGAAAGACCTGTCTTAGCAATTGTCAGAGAGAATAGTTTTAATATATTTGTCCCTAACACTCCTTCAAAACTTTCAAAATTCTCTTCATTATCATAAACTACATTATTTCCTGCCACTCTTCCCATTTTGTTTGCAGTAGAGCCAAGAGGAACCCAAGCAGGTTTATTACAGACAAGATTTGTAGTCTCACAACAGTCTCCTGCTGAATATATATCTTCTATATTTGTTCTCATATACTTATCAACCCTTATTGCACCTGTAGAACCAATCTCTATTCCTATCTTCTTAGCCAACTCTACATTGGGTCTTATCCCTGCAGACCATATCAACAAATCTGTTTCTATTTCTTCCCCACTATCTAACAAGACCTTACTTACTTCTTGTTCTTCATTCCCAAGAATTTTTACTATTTTCTTACTTGTAAATACTTTTACCCCCTTTTCTTCTATCAAATATTTTTCTACAAGTTTTGCAATCTCAAAGTCATAGCCTGGAAGAATTTGATCTGCCACCTCTATAATCTTGACATCAAATCCCCTTTCCTTTAAATTCTCTGCAAGTTCTAAACCAATAAAGCCTCCTCCTACAATAACAGGATTTTTAGGAGGGTCATTATCCAATATCTCTCTAATTTTTAGAGCATCGCCTACACTCCTTAGGGTAAAAACTCTCTTTAAGTTAATTCCCTCTATATTAGGTTTTACTGGGGATGCACCCGTTGCAATAATTAATTTATCGTAAAAGTACTCTTTAATATTATTTGTAGATAGATCTTTAACTATAACCTTTTTGTTTTGCTTATCCACATCAATTACTTCATGTTTTGTATAAACATCAATACCTAAGCTATGCTTAAACTCCTGGGGTGTACGCAATATTAAGTGATCTTTTGATTGCACAACTTTACCAATAAAATAAGGAAGTCCACAACCTGAATATGATATGTACTCCTCTTTTGTAAAAATTATCACTTCACTATTAGGATCTTCCCTCTTTGCTTTTGCAGCAGCCTTTGTACCTGCTGCTACTCCGCCTATGACTATTATCTTTCTCCCCATATCTTTTTACACCTCTTAGCAATAATTTTTTAACATGTTAAATTATATAAAGACTTTAATACTAAAACAATTAAAATAATTTTAAGGCTTATATAATCTTTGACTATGATATAATTAATCAAAAATATCATTTAGGAGGATGAGGATGAAAAAGAGTATTTTATTTATTTGTACTCATAACTCTGCAAGATCTCAAATAGCAGAAGGTTTAGTGAATGCTCTCTGGAATGATAAATTTGTAGCATACAGTGCAGGGACAAAACCAAGCAGTGTGAATCCACTTGCTATAGAAGTAATGAAAGAAATAGGGATTGATATTTCCCATCATAGATCCAAAAGTATAGATGAATTTAAAGACATGAATTTTGATTATGTAGTAACAGTATGTGACAATGCAAAAGAAACCTGTCCTTATTTCCCAGGGGGTAAAATTTACCTACATAAAGGTTTTCAAGATCCCTCTTCCTTTGAAGGGTCCTACGATGAAAAACTTAACTTTTTTAGAAAAATTAGGGATGAAATAAAAGATTGGATCGAATCAGCCATCATAAAAGAAGAGTCTAAAAATGACTTTAGCTTAAAAATTTAATTGATTTTTTCTAATGTGATTACTCTTTCTGAATTATATATTTTAATTAGATGTTCTTTAGGATTAATAATACCATCAAATACAAACTTTCCCCACCAAGGCATAAACCAAAGAAAATAACTTTCAGAATCAAATAAAAGATCTGGATCAGGTATTGGTCCATTTTCTGTAAGAGCTACAGGTTTTTCACCTTTTGCTAATTCTAAAGCTTGATCATACTTAAATTTTAATGGTCCAAAATCTCCTGCAGGTGCATAAAAATCCACACCTACAATATCAAAAAACTCCTCTTCTACCAACCAATCTGGATCTATAGCATTCCAAACCCATATTAGATTATTCAACTTATAATGGTAAGTTAAAAGCTCATATAATAAATAATAAAGTTTTTTAAAACTTTCAGGTCCTTTTGCACCCCACCAAAACCACCTTCCCTCTGCCTCATGTAACGGTCTCCAAAGTATAGGAACT
>NIRF01000012.1 GCA_002878375.1 Dictyoglomus sp. NZ13-RE01 | reverse complement strand
AAACAAAGTAGACTTAAAAGAAGTAATGAAGATACTAAGTGAAGTAGGAGGTATAAGCATAGAGGAGAGCGACAAAGTAACCTATGTAAAGCCGAAGACAGAAGAGAAGGTAGCGGTGCCAGGTGAAGTAGCGAAGACGAAGCTTTACACATTAAGGTACATAACATTGAGTGACCTGCAGAGGGTAGGAGGACAAATAGTAAAAGGCATAACCTTCAGCTTTGATGAGAAGACAGGTTTATTAGTAGCGACAGGAAAAGAAGAAGACCTAAAGGTATTAGAAGATCTAATAAGCAAAGTAGATGTACCAAAGAAAGAGGAGGGATTGGTGGCTCAAGAGGCTATAAGACTTTTTGTCCTTAAGTATGTAACGTTGGAAGATATTCAGAGAACATGGAAAGAATTAGCTGATAGGCTTAAACTAAGTTATGATGAAAAAACTCATCTCCTTTTAGCTCAAGGAAATGAAATTGATCTTAAAAATCTTGAGGACTTAATTTCAAAGATAGATAGAGAAGATGTACAAAGAAAAGTAGTAGAAGTACCTACTACTTCTACAGTCCCAACCACAACACAAGAGGAAAAGCCTATTTTAATTGTGGAAAAAGTTGATGATAAACTCTATGTTTCTGGAGATATTAGAAAGGTAGACATAAGGGATGTTATAAGGGAATTAGCAAGGCAAAGTGGTTATAGTTTTGCGGTTGATCCCAAGGTCAGTGGATTTGTAGACTTATATCTAAATAGGTTAGAATGGGATAGAGCCTTAGAGCTCATTGGTAGATCTGGAGGAGTCTTGATTGAGAAGAAGGATAATCAGATTTATTATACTGTTACACCCATACAAGAAGTTCCTAAAGTTGTTGAGACAAAACCTCTAAGGTCTGAGAAAATTTCTCTTAACTATATTACCTTTGATATACTAAAGCCTTTGGTAACAGATAAGGCAAAGGATGTTAAGTTTAATTACGATTCAAGAACAAGCACCCTATTTATGGAGGGACCATCTGATCAAATTGATGAAGTTTTGAAAGTAGTAAAAGATGTAGATAAACCTACTCCTCAGGTTAGAATAGATGTGAATGTTTTGGAGGTAACAAAAGGAAAGACAAAAGATTTGGGAATTGATTGGAGTACTGGAGCAATAAGTTCTGGAATTAAAATATCTGCACCTGCAGGCTGGTCAAGTCTAAGTGTTAGCATGATATCTGCAGAAGTATCAATTCCAGCAGTTATTAAGGCTCTTGAAACCCAGCAGGCTGCTAAAATATTAGCACAACCGAGTGTTACTACATTAAGTGATAAACAAACACGAATAATGATAGGAGATAGAGTTCCAATAATAACCGTTAAGTCTGATGGAACTAAAGAAGTAACTTATGTTGATGCAGGTATAATTCTTGATGTTACTCCAAAAGTAAATCCAGATAAGACAATAACTGCTCTTATTAAGCCTCAGGTAAGTACCATTTCTGGCTTTGTCCAGGAAGTACCTCAGATAAGTACAAGAGAGGCTCAGACTACTGTTACTTTAAAGGATGGCCAAACATTAGCGATAGGAGGACTGATTAGAACAGAAGATATAGAGAGCATTAATAAAGTTCCCCTTTTAGGAGATATTCCTATTTTGGGAGAGTTATTCAAGTCAAAGAAGGTGCAGCAAACTGATAAAGAGTTAATTATTCTGATAACATTAAAGATTTTGGAGTAAAGGAGTATTTATGGGGATTGAAAAAATTCAGAAAAGATTAATCGAGGAAGAAAAAGATGTTCTGTTAGTAACTAATATAAAAAATATAAGGTATCTAACTGGATTCTCAGGCTCCACAGCACTTCTTTTAGTGGAGCCTGAGAATTCCTTTATCCTATTAGATTCGAGATATACTGAACAGGCAAAAGAAGAAATTTATAAAAATATAGAGATAGTGCATATAAATTCTAACAGAACATACTATGATTTTATTTTAGAAAGAAAAAATAAAAAGGGATGGAAAAGATTCTGTTTTGAGGGAAGACACCTATCTTATAGTGATTGGGTAAAGTGGAAAGATCTATTAGATGATTGTGAGTTAATCTCAACAGAGGATTGGATTGAAGACTTAAGAGCTGTTAAAACTGAGGAAGAAATAGAAAAAATAAAGAGGGCTTTAGATATTGCTGAAAAAGCTTTAGAAAAAGTTCTTACTTTAATAAAACCAAAAATAAAAGAAAAGGATGTTGCTTTAGAGTTAGAGTATCAAATGATAAAATTGGGAGCGGAAAAGCCAGCATTTGATACAATTGTTGCCTCAGGATATAGATCCGCAATGCCTCATGGGGTAGCAAGTAATAAAGAAATCTTACCTCAGGAATTTATAGTGTTAGATTTTGGGGCTTGCTATCAAGGATATAATTCTGATATAACAAGAACAGTTTATTTAGGTACTCCACAAGAAGATGAACTTTTGTATTATAATATAGTTTTGGAGGCACAAAAAAGAGCGGAAGAGGTTGTAAAGGAAGGTTTGGAACTAAAGTTTGTTGATGGTGTTGCAAGGAGTATAATTGAAGAGAATGGCTATGGTGAATATTTTGGACATGGTTTGGGACATGGAGTAGGGCTTGATATCCATGAAAAGCCAAGACTTGCTCCTAAAGTAGAGGGATTTCTGAAAGAAAGTATGGTGGTAACTATTGAGCCGGGAATATATTTCCCTAAGAAGTTTGGTATTAGAATAGAAGATATGATAGTAGTAAGAAAGGAAAAAGGGGAAGTTTTGAATAAATTCCCCAAAGAATTAATTATACTATAGGAGGTTAGCAAGGTATGATCTCAACAAATGATTTTTATCCTGGTTTAACTATTGAATTGGATGGAGAAATATATATAGTTCTCGAGGCCCAGCATGTCCATATGGCACAGGGGCAGGCTACAGTAAAGGCTAAATTGAAAAACATAAAAACAGGAAATGTTATTAGAAAAACTTTTAAGTCAGAAGAGTTGGTACCGCAGGCAATTATTGATAAAAAAGAAGTAGAATATCTTTATAACACAGGTGATGAGTATTACTTTGTTGATCATGAAACCTTTGAACAGTATATGCTTACTTCGGAGCAGATAGGAGATGCAATAAATTATTTAAAAGAGGGAACCATGGTTAACATCTTATTTTATGATAATGCACCTATTGGTATTGAGCTCCCTACTACTGTAGTTTTGGAAGTTGTAGAAACAGATCCTGGTTTGAGAGGAGATACTGTTTCTGGTGGTTCTAAGCCTGCAAAGTTAGAAACAGGTATTGTCGTTCAGGTTCCGTTATTCATACAAGTTGGGGATAAAATTGTAGTTGATACAAGAAACGGTAAATATGTAGAAAGAGCTTGAGAAAGAAACTATGAGGAGAAAAATATATGAGAGAATGGAATCTTGAAGATATAAAAGAAATAATTTATTTGTTTAATCAATCAAATTTGGCAGAATTAGTATTAGAGGATGGTTCTGTTAAACTAATCCTTAAAAAAGCAGAAAATTTATCTAAGGCAAATGGAAGTCCAAAAGTTGTAGAAACAATAGTTGAGAGTGGTAAGCAGGAAAAAAGCGAGGAGGGACATTATATCACTGCACCTTTAGTGGGCGTTTTTTACAGATCTCCAGCCCCAGGTGCTCCACCTTTTGTTAAGGAAAATGATCTGGTGGAAGTTGGACAAATTTTATGCATTATTGAAGCAATGAAGCTAATGAATGAGGTTAAGTCTAATATAAGAGGTAGAGTGAAAAAAATATTAGTAGAAAATGGACAAGCAGTAGAATATGGACAAAAATTATTCTTAATTGAACCAGAGTAAGACTATGTTTAAGAAAATATTAATAGCAAATAGAGGAGAAATAGCTGTTCGTATTATAAGAGCTTGCCAAGAATTAGGTATAAAAACAGTAGCTGTATATTCGGAAGCAGACAAGGATTCCTTACATGTTCAAATGGCTGATGAGGCAGTATGTATAGGACCTCCTCCTGCGAGCCAGAGTTATCTCAATATTCCGAATATTATAAGTGCTGCATTAATTACAAATGCTGAGGCTATACATCCAGGATATGGATTTTTGGCTGAATCTGCAAGGTTTGCAGAGATATGTGAAGAGCATGGATTGGTTTTTATAGGTCCTACCAAGGAAAATATAGAAAAATTAGGAGATAAGGCTGGAGCAAAAAAATTAATGAAAGAAGCTGGAGTTCCTTTAATACCTGGATCTGATGGTCTTATAGAGGATGAAAAACAAGCCCTAAAAATAGCAAGGGAAATAGGATTTCCGGTGCTAATTAAGGCAACAGCAGGTGGTGGCGGTAAAGGGATGAGAATAGCTTACCATCCAGAAGATCTTATACAGAATATAAGATTGGCTAAAATGGAGGCTGAAAAGGCTTTTGGAAATCCTGGAGTGTATATAGAAAAATATTTAGAAGAACCGAGACATGTAGAGATACAGATTTTAGGAGATAAGTATGGGAATATCATATCTTTAGGAGAGAGGGATTGTACGGTTCAAAGGAGACATCAAAAACTTATCGAGGAAACACCTTCTCCTATAGTAGATCAAAAGCTAAGAGAAGCTATGAGTAAATCCGCTATAAAAGGAGCTTTAAAAGTAGGTTATGTAGGTCCAGGAACCTTTGAGTTTCTTGTTGATAAAAATGGACACTATTACTTTATGGAAGTAAACACAAGAATTCAAGTAGAACATACAGTAACAGAGATGGCAACAGGTATTGATTTAGTAAAATGGCAAATATTAATCTCCGCAGGAGAAAAAATAAACTTTAAAGATGTTGTCATTAGAGGGCATACCATAGAATGTAGAATAAATGCGGAGGATCCTTTTGATGATTTCGCACCATCAACAGGTACTATAACAAAATATATTCCTCCTGGTGGTCCTTTTGTTAGAATTGATTCACATCTATATGAAGGTTATACAATACCTCCTTTTTATGATTCACTGCTTGCTAAAGTTATTGTATGGGGTAGAGATAGAAATGAGGCAATTCAAAGAATGAAAAGGGCTCTAAAAGAGTTTGTTATTTCAGGAGTTAAAACTACTATTCCTTTACACTTGAAAATATTAGATAATAACTTCTTTATTAAAGGGCAATTTTCTACAGATTTCTTACAGAGAAGAATATTAGTAGAGGAGTGAAGGATAAATTATGAAAGAGGAATTATCCTATGGAAAAGTTAAGATTTCAAAGGAAGTTATTTCTATTATTGCTGGGATCGCAGCTCAAGAAGTAAAAGGGGTATCACGGGTAGGGGAAAATTTACCATCCACTTTTGAAAGACTTGTATCTGGAATTCCAATAGGGAGAGGAATTAAGGTAGAAATAAAAGAAAAAGATGTTTTTATCTTAGTTCCTATTTATATCCTGCCTAATTATTCTTTTCCTGAGGTTTCAAAGGATGTACAGAGCCATGTTAAAGAAGTAGTAGAAAGCATGACTGGACTTAACGTTCAGGAAGTAAATGTTATAATTAAAGGTATCTATCTTGGAGATAAAAAGAAAAAGGAGGATAAAAAGTGAAGAACTGGTATCAGAGGTTTTTGTTTATCTTTTTAGGTTTTTCTCTAACTCTTCTTTCTTTGATATCAATATTAGCTCTTTTAGAATGGAATCCAATACTCAATTTTGTGAGCTGGTGTACTAAAGGAGGGCTTATACTTTCTTTAGTCTTTTTGATAATATTCTTTATAGTCGGTTTTATAACCTTTGTTTCTGCATTAATTTATAGAGAACATTCTACTTTAAATATTGGAAGCACATCGGGCTTAGGGGAAGTTAGAATATCTATTCAAGGTATTAGAAATTCTATAAAAGATATTGCTCAATACTTTAATGAGATTCAAGAGATTAAACCTGACATTAAAATTGTTAGAGACAAGATGTATTTATCTCTAAGAATAAAAATTCCAGTAGGTGTTGATGTAAATAGAATAGTTAATGAGCTTCAGCAGAGAATTAAGGTATATTTTGAGAATGTTTTAGGTATCAATTTAGATAAAATAGAGGTAATTATAGAAGATGTCATTATTCCGGTAAAGAGGGCTAAGCAATGAATTGGCAAGAATACAAAGGACGTATTGTATTCACAATTTTAGGAATAATATTAGCCATATCTTTCTTAACTATTGGATTTTGGAAAACTATTTTTTGGTTATTATTTGCTTTAATTGGCTATTTATTTGGTAGTATAATAGATAAGAAAGTAAATTTTTATGAGTTTTTAGAGAAAATAAAAGAAATCTTTAATATAGGAAGGGAATAAATGAGTAGAGAAAGAACAAGATGTAGAGAGAAGATTCTTACTTATCTTTTTCAACAAGACATGGGGCAGGAAATAGAGGTGGAATTTAAAGAGTTCTCCCCTCAGGCACAAGTTTTTGCTTATAAATTGTGGGAAGGATGTAATAAGTATAGAGATCTTGCAGATAGGATCATAGAAGAATTTGCAAAAGGATGGAGTTTGGAAAGGTTAGGGACAATTGAGAGAAATGCTCTAAGAATTGCAATTTGTGAAATCTTAACCTTCCCAGATATTCCTGTAGGTGTATCGGTGAATGAGGCTGTAGAGCTTACAAAAAAATATGTAGGAGAGTCTGCAAGTAAGTTTGTGAATGGTGTTTTAAGAAACATTTTAAGAAATTGGAATAGGGTATTAGAGATAAAAGATAAAGAATATGCTATTAGAAAAGATTAATAACCCTAATGATTTAAAAAAACTCTCTATTGATGAGCTAAAATTACTCTCTTCTGAAATTAGAGAAGTTATTATTAATACAATTGAAAAAAATGGAGGGCATTTAGCTTCAAATCTTGGAGCAGTTGAACTTACTCTTGCACTCCATTACGTGTTTGATACTCCAAAGGATAAAATTGTATGGGATGTAGGCCATCAATGTTATACTCACAAGCTTATAACAGGAAGAGCCAAAAACTTTCATACTATAAGAAAATATGGAGGTATTAGTGGATACATTGCTCCTTGGGAAAGTGAGTATGATACTTTTGCTGTTGGACACGCTGGCACTTCTCTATCATCTGCTTTAGGTATTGCAAAGGCTCGAGATATAAAAGGAGAAGATTATAAGGTTGTGGCTGTTATCGGAGATGGCGCTTTGACATGTGGAATGGCATGGGAGGCTTTGAACCAAATTGGCTATTTAAAAACAGATTTGATTGTGATTTTAAATGATAATGAACATTCAATTTCCCCAAATGTAGGTGCTTTAGCTTTATACCTATCAAAACTCAGAAATTATCCGTTGTTTAGGTTGTTTAAGCAAACCACACAAAACATTTTAAAGGCGACATCCTTAGGTAGATTTGTATTAGATTTAGATTTAAAACTTGAAAGGGCAATAAAGAATTTTCTTATGGTAAATCCTATTTTTGAAGACTTAGGTTTCAAATATTTTGGTCCCTTTGATGGGCATGATCTTCCTCTTCTAATTTCTTTATTAAAAGGTATAAAAAGAAATTTTAATACTCCTGTATTAGTGCATGTGCTCACTAAGAAAGGAAGCGGACATAGTGAGGCAGAAGCACATCCTTCAAAATATCATAGTGTGGTTTCAAAAAGTGATAGTATAAAAAAGAAACCAACTTATACTGAAGTGTTTGGGAAGACATTAGTAGAACTTGCCAAAAAAGATGATAAGATTATTGGAATTACTGCAGCTATGCCGGAAGGTACAGGACTTATTTACTTTGCAAAGGAATTTCCCGAGAGATTTTTTGATGTGGGAATTGCTGAAGAACATGCAGTAACCTTTGCAGGGGGTCTTGCTATTTCAGGTTTTAAGCCTGTAGTAGCTATATACTCCACCTTTTTGCAGAGAGCTTATGATCAAATAATACATGATATTTGTCTTCAAAAGCTTCATGTGGTTTTTGTTTTGGATAGGGCGGGTATTGTTAGTGATGATGGACCAACCCATCAAGGAATATATGACTTATCATATCTTAGAGTAATTCCTAATTTGGTGATTATGGCCCCAAAAGATGAGATGGAGTTAAAATTAATGCTTTACACTGCGGTAAATTATAATGGTCCTATTGCTATAAGGTTTCCAAAAGGCGAAGCTGTTGGGGTTCCTATGAATGAACAATATAGAAACTTAGATATAGGCAAGGCTGAAGTATTAAGATGGGGAAAGGACATAGCTTTTTGTACATTGGGTTCTATGGTGTATCCTGCTTTAGAGACAGCGGATATTTTAAGAGAAGATGGTTTAAATCCTACTGTAATTAATATGCGCTTTCTTAAGCCTTTAGATGAGAAATTATTAGAAGATGTAGTTAGGGAACATAGTATAATTGTTACTTTTGAGGAGAATATTATAACAGGTGGCTTATTTGGGGCTATATCAGAATGGACCCATAAAAACAATTATCCAATAAGAATTATACCTTTTGCTCTTCCTGAAAAGTATTTGGAGCAAGGAGATGCTAAGCTATTAAAGGAAATATATAAACTTACCCCTTTGGAAATGTCCAAGATTCTAAAAGAACACATACTTCATAAATCAATAATAAAATGAAGGAAAGGTTGGATGTTCTTTTAGTCAAGAGGGGTTTTTTTGAGAGTAGAGAACAGGCAAAAAGAGCAATAATGGCAGGACTTGTTTTAATTGATGATAAGTTAGTAATTAAACCTGATATAAAGTTTCCTTTTGATGTAAAAATTGATATAAAAGAAAAACAGCCCTATGTTAGTAGAGGAGGATTCAAGCTTAAGAAGGCTTTAGATGAATTTAGTTTATCTGTAAAAGACTTTGTGGTATTAGATATTGGTGCAAGCACAGGTGGATTTACTGATTGCTTACTCCAAGAGGGTGCAAAGAAAGTATATGCGGTTGATGTAGGAAAGGGTCTTTTGCATGAGAAATTAAGAAATGATCAAAGAGTCATTTTAATGGAAGGTGTAAATGCAAGATATTTAAAAAAGGATGATTTTCCTGAAAAATTTGACCTTATTACTATTGATGTATCTTTTATATCAATACTAAAAATTTTCCCTCGTTTGCCTGAATTAATAAAAGAGGATGGAAGGATAATAGCATTAATTAAACCACAATTTGAAGCAGGACCCTCTGAGGTCAGTAAAGGGGGAATTGTAAGAAAGTTAGAGGTTCATAAGGAGGTTATTAAGAGGTTGTTATATGAGATTGAGAAATTGAATTTTTATCTTCAGAATATAACTTTTTATCTTTCTAAGGAGGGAAAAGGAAATATTGAGTATCCTGCCTTATTTGGAAGGGTAAAAAAAGAGATTGATTATGAGAAGATTATAGAGGAGGCATGGAATCTCTGGAACCTAAAAAAGACTTTGAAAAAATAGGTATTATTTATAATCCTAAAAAGAGGGAAGCAAAAAAATTAATCTTTGAAATTGAGCAATGGGGTATGAAGAGCTCCAAAGAAATTTATTTTATTAATGAGAATAACATTAGGGATATAGATTTAGTTTTTGCTATTGGTGGTGATGGAACAGTACTTTATGCTCTTCAGCAGGTGGCAAAACATAATATCCCTGTCTTAGGTATAAATACAGGTAGATTAGGTTTTCTTACAACTTTTGAAGGGAAGGAAGTTAGAAGGATTTTTGATGCTTTAGAGAATGGAGAATTTTTTATAGAGAAACATCCTGTAATTGAGGCAAATATAAAGACTAAGAACTTATCCTTCTATGTTTATAATGAATTAGTACTTTTAAAGGCTGAAAACACTCCTCTTGTATCCTTCGATATGTTCTATGGAAATGATAGTATTACTACATCACCTGCAGATGGTATTATTATAGCAACTGCTTCAGGCTCAACAGCCTACGCCTTATCTGCTGGTGGACCTGTTTTATTTCCAGAATTAGAGGCTTTTGAAATTTTACCAATATGTGCCCATTCACTTTCATCGAGACCTTTGATATTCTCTTTTGATAGAGAGCTTTCTTTGTTTGTTAAGAGAAAATGGCAAATTGAATTATGGATTGATGGAAAACAGGTTGACCTTATTGGTAAAGATGATAACATAGTTATTAAAAAGGCTCCATTTCATGCGGAATTGATATTTTTTAAAGGATGGGAATTTTTTAAAAGATTGAAGAAGAAGCTTCATTGGAGGTAAAAAGTTATGTTGTTAGCCTTGCATGTTAAAGATTTTGCTATTATAGATGAGATTACATTAGATTTTCATGAGGGATTAAATGTTATAACTGGGGAAACAGGGGCTGGAAAGTCCTTATTAATAGATGCTTTAGCCTTTTTGCTTGGTGAAAAAGCATCGGTGGATAATATTAGGACTGGAAGTAACAAGGCGATAGTAGAAGCTTTATTTTCCACAAATCCCGTGATAGAGTCCATATTGGATGAATGGGGAATTCCAAAGGAAGAAGATAAAACATTGTTGGTTTATAGAGAGATTAGTAAGTCTGGGAGAAGTAAATGTAGGGTGAACGGTGAATTAGTAACGGTAGGTATGTTGGAAAGACTTCTATCCAATATAATGGAAATCCATGGACAGCACGAACATCAGAAAATTCTCCATAGAGATACACAATTAGAGTTATTTGATTCTTTTGGGGGAGAAAGATGTTTAGAACAGAGAAGAATTGTGAAAGAGATATATGATAGTCTAAAAAAACTATATTTAGAAAAGGAAAATATTTATGAGAAAGAAAAGGAGAGACAACAGAGAATAGATTTACTACAATTTCAAATGGATGAAATAGATAGAGCAAAATTAGTAAAGGGAGAAGAGGGAGAATTACTTGAGGAGAGAAAGGTTCTTCAAAACATTGAGAAGATAAGAGAAGGAATAGAAGAGATTTATCGATTAATTTATGAGGGAGATGAAGAACAGAGATCAGCTTTTGATCAGATTAGTAAAAGTATTTCTATACTTTCTTCTTTATCGAATTTGGACAAAAAATTGGAGGGCATTAATGATAATTTAGTGAATTCAAAATTGTATTTAGATGAAGCGATAAATTCTTTGTTGAAGTTTAGAGAAAGTCTCAATGTAGACTCATCTCGCTTAGAAGATATTGAGGAAAGACTATACAAAATATCACAGTTAAAAAGAAAGTATGGGAGAACCATAGAAGAAATCTTAGAGTATAGAGAAAAAATTGCCTTAGAACTTGAAGAACTATTGAGTAGTGAGGAGAGACTTGAGGAAATAGAAAAGGAAATTAGTGTTTTAGAAGAGAGATTAATTGAAGAGGCTAAAAAGCTTTCTGATATAAGAAGAGAAGTGGCTCAAAACTTAAAGATTAGTATTGAGAAGGAACTTAAAGATTTAGGAATGGAAAATGCTATATTTTCTGTTAACTTTTTGGAGCCTTCTGGTCCTGGAAGTATATTAGTAAGGGATAAAAAGATAAGTAGCAAAGGTTTTGAGGAAGTAGAATTTTTACTCTCTACAAATCCAGGGGAAGAATTAAAACCTCTAAGGAATATAGCGTCTGGCGGTGAAATTTCTCGAATTATGTTGGCTCTTAGAAGTATTGCAAGCAAAGTCGATAATACTCCTGTACTTGTGTTTGATGAGATTGATACAGGTATTGGAGGAGAAACTGCCTATTTATTAGCACAAAAACTTTGGAATCTATCCATTGGAAGACAGGTTTTTTGTGTAACACATTTACCACAGATAGCAGCTTGGGCGGATACTCATTTTTATGTAGAAAAAAGGGTAATAAATGATCAAACAAGGATAAAGGTAAGTATGTTGGAGGAGAGGTCAAGAATAATAGAGCTTTCCAGGATGTTTGGGGGAAGCATAGTTTCGGAGATTAGCCAACAACATGCCAAGGAGATGCTTATAAAGGCTTCTGAAATGAAAAAAAGCTTGCGGGAGAAAGAATTGAATAAAGAGGAGGAAATGAATGAAGGAGAAAGTACTTCAGGAGAAAATATTGTACAAGGGTAAAATTATTAATGTTAAAGAATTGGAAGTGATACTTCCTAATGGAAAACTTGCTAAAAGAGAGGTTGTAGAGCATCCAGGTGCAGTTGCTATATTACCCATAGATGATGATGGGGGTATATTTTTTGTTAAACAGTATAGAATTTGTGCTAATGAGATTTTATTAGAAATTCCTGCGGGAAAGTTGGATAAAGGAGAGAGTCCTATAGATTGTGCCTATAGAGAATTGGAGGAAGAGATAGGTTATAGACCTAAAAAATTAACATTAATCCATACATTTTATCCATCTCCCGGCATTAGTACAGAGGTTTTATATCTATTTTTAGCAACGGGTTTGGAAAAAACAAAAGTTCATCCTGATGAGGATGAGTTTTTAGAGATTGTGAAACTCAATGGTGAGGAAATTAAAAATTTATTAGGGCAAAGTCTTATTAAAGATTCAAAAACTTTAATAGCTTTATATTATTATCTTCAAGGAGGAGTTAAAATATGATAATTGGGATTCCAAAGGAAATTAAACCTGAAGAAAACAGAGTGGCAATTGTTCCTGGCGGAGTAGAGACATTAACAAGTAGGGGACATAAAGTTATAATTGAAAAAGGGGCTGGCTTAGGTAGTGGTTTTTCCGATGAGGAGTATAAATCTGCTGGGGCTATAATTGTAGAAAGACATGAAGATGTGTTTTATGAATCTGATTTAATACTTAAGGTGAAGGAACCTTTGCCAGAAGAATATCCTCTTCTTAGAGAGGGACAAATTTTATTCACATATCTACACTTAGCAGCATCAGAGGAACTAACTATCAATTTGATTAAAAGAAAGATAATTGGAATTGCTTATGAGACTGTACAAACTGATGATGGATTTTTGCCTTTATTAGCTCCAATGAGTGAGATTGCAGGAAGGATGGCTCCTCAGGAAGGAGCAAAGTATTTAGAAAAGCCATTTGGAGGAAGAGGGGTACTTTTAGGTGGTGTTGCTGGAGTTCCTCCTGCCACAGTTGTTATTCTCGGAGCAGGAACAGTAGGGTTTAATTCTGCAAGAATTGCTTATGGGATGGGAGCTCAAGTTACAGTTTTGGATATTAATCCAAGGAAATTGAGATTTATAGATGAATATTTTCAAGGAAGAGTAACTACCATGATAGCGGATAGCTACAACTTAAAAATGGTAGTTGGTTATGCGGATTTATTAATTACCGCTGTGCTTATACCTGGCGCTAAGGCACCTAAATTAATAACTAAAGACATGCTAAAAATGATGAAGCCTGGAGCTGTTATTGTAGATGTAGCAATAGACCAAGGAGGATGTGCAGAAACATCAAGACCTACTACACACGCAAATCCAATCTATGAAGTGGAAGGCATTATACATTATACTGTTGCAAATATGCCTGGGGCAGTTCCAAGGACTGCTACAAGGGCTTTAACCTTAAATACATTACCATATGTTTTAGAGATTGCTGAAAAGGGATGGAAGAAGGCTATAATAGACAATCCCTCTTTGGCAAGAGGGGTTAATTTATTGGAAGGGAAAATAACCCATAAAGCAGTAGCGGATGCTTTCAATTTACCATATACACCTTTAGAGGAATTAATAAAGGACTAATTTTTATTTTTTAGTATTTTAATAAGCTCTTCTAAGTCTTTAGATGTGAATATGTATTTTGTGCCACAAAATTCACATCTAACTTCTGTGATTTCTTGTTTGTTTATTAAATCATAAAGTTCTTTTTCTCCTAAAGCAAGAAGTACATTTTCTGCCTTTGTTCTACTGCATCTACATGCATATCTAATTTCTTCAGGGTGAAATATGACCTTTTCAATATCTTTTAGAATCAAATTTACTATTTCTTCCGGCTTTACTCCCTCAAAAATCAATTTGCTGGGAGGTTCTAAGGATAAAATATTATTTTCAATCTTGGATATTATAGAGTTATCTAAATCTGGACTAACTTGTACAATATAACCTCCTGCAGAAGCTACTTTTCCGTTTTTATCTACATAAACTCCTGCAGCTACTGCAGAGGGTTGTTGCTCTGAAGTTGTGAAATAGTAAGCTAAATCTTTTGCTATTGTGCCAGAAACTAAGTTTGTATAACCTCTATAAGATTCTTTTAATCCTAAGTCCCTAATTACGCTTATAATACCATTTTGTCCCACAGCCTTTGCCACATCCAATTTCCCATCTTCTGTTGGTGGTAAATCAATATAAGGTCTTTTCAAGTAACCTCTGACATTCCCAAGAGCATCTGCATCAACAAATATTCCCCCTAAGGGTCCATCGCCGATTATTTGTAAACTTACTCTTTCTTTTCCTTTAAGCATTTTTCCCATTATGCTTACTAATGTTAAAGCTCTTCCTAATGCAGCAATAGCTGTAGGAGAGGCATTATGAATTTCTCTTGCCTTTTCAACTAATTCTGTTGTTTTTGCTACATATACCATTATCTTTCCATCTTCTCCAATAGCTCTTACTAAATAATCCATACACATCCCTCCCTTACAGCTAAAAGGATAGAATAAAAAGAATAAAAATTCAATAGAGGTTAATCTATTCTTTATTTTATAATTGTAGTATAATACTATAAAGTTATAAAACGGTTGCGTAATTGTTGAGAGAAATTTAGAAAGGAGGCATATTTAAATGCAAAGAGAAGAGTTTAAAATAAAAGAAATAATTTCAAAAATGACCCTGGAAGAAAAAGTTGCTCAACTTACTTCTGTTTTTGCTACTTCGTTGATTGAGAATGGTAAATTTTCAAGAGAAAAGGCAAGAGAGCTTTTAAAGAATGGAATAGGACAAATAACAAGGTTAGCAGGGCAAAAAGATATGACTTTTGAAAAGACTATAGAAATTGCTAATGAAATACAAAAGTTTCTTAAAGAAGAAACGAGATTAGGTATACCAGCTATTATTCATGAGGAATGTTTATCTGGTTTTATGGCACCAGGAACAACAGTCTTTCCTCAAGCTATAGGTTTAGCAAGTACTTTTGAACCAGAATTGATAGAGAAAGTTGCTTCTATTATTGGAAAGGAAATGAAAGCCGTTGGGGTACATCAAGGATTAGCTCCAGTTCTTGATATTCCCAGAGATCCAAGATGGGGAAGAACAGAAGAGACCTTCGGAGAAGATCCATATTTGGTTGCTAAAATGGCATCATCCTATGTAAAGGGGTTGCAAAGCGAGGGAATTATAGCTACTGTGAAACATTTTACTGCATATGGCATTTCTGAGGGAGGAAGGAATTTAGGACCTGCAAGAGTATCAGAAAGAGAATTAAGAGAAGTGTTTTTATTTCCCTTTGAGGTTGCAATAAGGGAGGCAGGTTCTCAGTCTCTAATGAATGCATATCATGAGATTGATGGAGTTCCATGCGCTCAATCTAAATTTCTTCTCACAAAAATTTTACGAGAGGAATGGGGCTTTAAAGGATTTGTAGTCTCAGATTATATAGCAATTGAGATGCTTCATACATTCCGTAAAACTGCTAAGGATTTAAAAGAGGCTGCCATTAAAGCATTGGAAGCTGGTATAGATATTGAACTTCCTAATATTAACTGTTATGGAGAACCATTAATTCAGGCAGTAAAGGAAGGTTTAATTTCTATGGAGGTTATTGATAGGGCCGTAGAGAGGGTTTTAAGAGCTAAATTCTTATTGGGTTTATTTGATAATTATTTAACAGACACTTCAAAAATTAACATTATTAATAGCAAAGAGCATAGAGACTTTTCTTTAGAGGTAGCGAGAAGATCTATAGTTTTGCTGAAGAATGATGGATTATTACCATTAGATAAATCTAAACTAAAGAAAATTGCAATAATAGGTCCAAATGGCAATAGCAAAATTTGTATGCATGGAGATTACAGTTTTTCAGCTCATATGCCTTCTATTACTGAAGGAGGAGAATTAAGTGATGCATCAGTGGTAGTAGATACTGTTACTTTGTTTGAAGGAATTAAAAATAAAGTAGGAAATAATGTGGAAGTTGAGTATGTAAAAGGTTGTGACATTGTAGGGGATTTTGAAGAGTTTGAGAAAGCTATTAATTTGGCTAAGAGTTCTGATGTTGTTATTGTAGCTCTTGGAGAGAGAAGTGGTTTATTTAAGAGGGGAATCTCAGGAGAAGGAAATGATAGATCAGATTTAAATTTATCAGGACGTCAAGAAGAATTATTAAGATTATTACATTCTACAGGAAAACCTATTGTTTTAGTTCTAATTAATGGAAGACCTCTCACTATAAAATGGGCAAAGGAAAACATTCCTGCGATTTTAGAAGCCTGGTATCCAGGTGAAGAGGGAGGAAATGCTATTTCTGACATAATTTTCGGCGATTATAATCCTTCCGCAAAACTCCCAATATCAGTTCCTGTAGAAGTAGGGCAGATCCCCGTTTATTATAATAGAAAACCCTCTGCCTTTAGTGAGTATATAACATTAGATACTAAACCTCTATTCCCATTTGGTCATGGACTAAGTTATACAACTTTTGAGTATTCAAATCTTCAGATAAGTCCAGAGAAAGTTTCTCCTACAGGTTTTGTAGATATAAGCTTTGATATAAAAAATACAGGAAAATATGATGGAGAAGAAGTAGTTCAATTATATATTCATGATGAATGGGCAAGTTTAGAAAGACCAGTAAAGGAGTTAAAAGGCTTTAAAAAGGTATTTCTAAAATCTGGAGAGAAGAAGAGGATCACTTTTAGATTATATCCAGAACAACTTGCCTTTTATGATGAGTTTATGAGGTTTATTGTAGAAGCTGGAGTATTTGAAGTATTCATTGGAAGTTCCTCTGAAGACATAAGATTAAGTGATAGATTTGAAGTCACAGAGACAAAAGTTATAACTAAGGATAGAAAATACTTCAGCGATGTTTTTGTTGAATAGGAGGGATCTATGTTTGATTTTAATGAATTAATCAGTGCAGTTGTTGAAGGAAATAGGAAAAAGGTTAAAGAGTTAGTGGAGTTAGCAATTAAAGAAGGCATTTCTCCAGAAGATATATTAAATAAGGGATTAATTGTAGGAATGACTATCGTAGGGGAGAAAATGAAAAATGGAGAATACTTTGTTCCAGAAGTTTTGCTCTCTGCACGTTCCATGCAGGGAGGACTTGAACTTTTAAAGCCACTATTAGTAAAAAGCGGACTACCATTAAAAGGGAAGATTGTAATAGGAACGGTTAAAGGAGATTTACATGATATTGGGAAAAATTTGGTAGCTATGATGTTAGAAGGAGCAGGTTATCAAGTAATTGATTTGGGAGTGGATGTTCCACCAGAAAAATTTGTGGAGGCTGTTAAATTGCATAAACCAGATATTTTGGGAATGTCTGCGCTTCTTACTACTACTATGCCAAACATGAAGCTTACTATAGAGGCTTTAGAAAGGGAAGGTTTAAGAAGTAAGGTAAAAGTAATTGTAGGAGGTGCGCCTGTGACTAATACTTTTGCGTTGGAGATAGGGGCGGATGGTTATGGAGAAGATGCAGTTTCCGCAGTATCGTTAGTAAATAACTTATTAAATAGATAAAAAAAGGGAGCCCTTTTATGGGCTCCCTATATTGTTTGGCTTTTTCTAATCATTGCTCTTATATTTTTTTCGGGAGTTCCTGGAGATGTTCCTCCACCAGCAGATAATATAAAACCCCTCTTTTTCCCAAAGGATTTTATCAAATTCTCTACACTTTTTTCTACATCTTCTTCACTTCCTAATGCAAGAACATCAAGGGGTGGAATATTGCCCATTAGACATACTTTTCCT
Source organism: Dictyoglomus sp. NZ13-RE01 (assembly GCA_002878375.1). Classification (NCBI taxonomy): domain Bacteria; kingdom Pseudomonadati; phylum Dictyoglomota; class Dictyoglomia; order Dictyoglomales; family Dictyoglomaceae; genus Dictyoglomus; species Dictyoglomus sp. NZ13-RE01. Next base: position 22,621 of record NIRF01000012.1, on the reverse strand, counting down.
TCTGTAAGCTCATAGACTTTATTTATGTCCTGTAAATGGGTGAAATTAAATATGTTAACTCCAAGTTCTGGAATATACTTATAGTGCACTGGATTATCTGTATCATTGTGGTACATTTTTACTGGAAAATTGAAGGAAGAAAAAATCTTTTTCAGATGGGGATGTATGTAGTCTAAATAATCCTTTTCTGAAAAGAATCCTACAATATCATCTAAAACTAAAATGCCTTCTACCTCATGTAATGATTCAATTTGAGCTGTTAACCAATCAATAACAAGTTGAGTCGTTATTTCTAATAGTTTTTGGGCTTCTTCTTCATAGGCTTTAACAGCAACTAAAAATTCTGTAACTCCCATTAAGTGGCTTGCTATTGCACAGGGACCTCTACTGGCAACAATTTTTATTTTTTCGCCTCTTTCATTTATTTTTGGTTCTACATATTTATAAATCTCTAAAACAATAGGCATTAGTCCGTCAGTCTTTGGATTTGGGATTTTGCATCTTTTTAAAAATTCTCCTAAGTCATCTGCGGATTCAATAATTGGATTAATATTTGGAGTTTGATTTTCGCTAAATTGAATTTTGCAACCAAAGCCAGATGGTTCTTGAGCCATGCCAAATTCAACCCAAAAATCTGGTATAAATATAATTTCTGGAAATAGCTTTTTAATAGTAAAATAGGCATTTAACCATACTTCTTGAATTGCATAAAACTGAGTATGCTTAATACCCAAAAAGCCTGGTATCCATGGACTATCCACAATAAGAGCTATAGGAATTCTTTCTTGTTCCTTTAAATTGGCACAGTCCACTAAAATTTTCCATTCATTATCTTTCATTTTTATAGCCTCCTAAAATTATGGATATATTTTTCTTCCCTTTTCATCAGGAATCCCAGTTTTTCTATAAAAATAAGTATTTATTACATCTCTCCATTCTTTTGCATGCTCTATTTGCATATTTAACCTATTTAATACCCTTTGAAAAATTGTATCTTCAATTTCATCTTTTAGTTCTATCCATTTCTCCCTAAGAAGCTCCGCCTCTTCTACTCCTTCAAAATGTAGGTCATAGATAGATTGTAAAAGAGTTTTACCTGATTTTAGCTTATAATCATATCTTACTCTATGAAAAAATAGTAGTAGTTCTTCTGGACATGTTTCTATATTATCGAATATTTCTCTCCACGGAGAATTATATTGTAGAGTAAAACCTGTTCCTTTTGATGTTCTATCTACTCCTATAGCTTCATAGTTTGCTCTATGGTATGTTCCCCAGTGGGAGTATTCATACCCCTCAGGATTTGGACCATAATGGTGTCCTGGATTCACCATCCAACCCAGTCCAAAAGGAGTAGTATATTTTTCGTATATTTTGTGGGACTTTATTAGCATGTAAAAAATATTATTAATAACCTTCTCTTTCTTTCCAAAAGTTAGAACAATCCAATCCTTTGTAATTTTTTCTACATCCTCATCAGGATTCCATGAAAGTCTTCCAAATCCATATAAATTTGCCTGAGCTAAGTCATGTCCAGTCCAATTTATATCATCACCAATATTAGAGACCCCAGCTATACCTCTAATTCTTTTTTTAACTTCAGAATTTTTTCCTTCTGCATAAGTATCAAAGTTGAGAATTTCTTTCCAATAGGTAGGTAGGTAACATAGGTGAATTTGTTGACCTGTATATTCTTGAGTTATTTGAATTTCTAAGATTTGATTTGTTTTCTTCAGTGCACCAAATAATGGAGATACCGGCTCTCGAACTTGAAAGTCCATAGGACCAAATTTTATTTGTAGGTAAACATTATCATTAAAGGATCCATCTAAAGGCATGAAATTCTCAAAAGCAGCTTTTGCTCTATCTGTTTTATAGTCTCGCCAATCTTGCATACAATTGTATACAAAGGCTCTCCAGATTACGATTCCATTGTACCGAGATAAAGCTTCTGATAGCATATTGGCTCCATCTGCATGAGTTCTACCATAAACATAAGGTCCAGGATTAAATTCTGAGTCTGCCTTAACTAAAAACCCACCAAAATTAGGTATAAATTCATAAATTTCTTTTACCTTTTCTTTCCACCAGTTTTGTACTCTTTTATCCAAGGGATCTGCAGTTTCCAGGTTTCCAAGGTATATTGGTGAAGCAAAATTTATACTGAGGTATATTTTTATACCATAATCTTTAAAAACCTCAGCAAGTTGTGATAACCTTTTAAGATATTTTGAGGTTATTAATTCTATTTCATTCTTTTTTACATTAACATTGTTAATAACTACACCATTTATTCCTATAGAGGCAATAAGACGTGCATAATCGTAAGTTCTCTCATTAATAATGATTTTGTTATCTTTAAAAAATACTGATTTACCTGAATATCCTCTCTCTATAGTTCCATCCAGGTTATCCCAATGATTGAGTAATCTCAAATCAAGTTTAGGATTTTCTATAATATTAAGATCTAACGAACTATTAATCCTTAATATCTCAAAAAATTTGAAAAGGGCATAAAGGAGGGAAATATTATCACTTCCTACGATTAGAATCTTCATCGGATGGTTACTAATTTTTGTTATATAAAATCCTCCCATTTTTAGAGAAGATTCTACAGAGTTCAAATGAGGAAATAAATTCTTAAGATCTTTAATAAGTCCTAAAATGACGCAAGAATCCATATTTGAGATGGAACTTTTGAATTGCGGATTTATATTAAAACTACTCCTACAAAATTTTTTGTATTCATCTCTTATTATTTTAGAATCTACATTTATTAATACTAAATGTTTAAGGGTCACTTTTAAGTCATCACTAATATTTATGGGTCTATAATTTAGCCAGCACAAATCATAATTTTGTTTTCCTTTCACTCTTCTCCTCCTTTTCTCGTTTAAATATTAGAGGGGGAAAGCTAAATACTTTCCCCCTCATTTTAAATTTTACTGTTTAAAGAAGAATTGTTCTGGATATGAGTTAAGTTCTGATCTTAATGGGTCATCCCAAATCAAACCATCTGGTACATTTCTCATCTTGTTATTTACTATTACAAGCTGAGGTAATGCTCCTACCGTTCCTATAATCCAAATATTCTTTTTATGTAAGGAAACAAGCTGTCGTATTAGACTATCTCTTTTAGCCTTATCCACTGTTTTAACTATTTCATCCCATAATTCATAAACTTTTCTTATATCTCCAGCTGGTTCTTCTCCAGATTTACCCTTTGAAGAATACCATTGGGCATATAATGGTGCCCATGGTCCATCAGTTATAGTTCCAAGAAATCTTCCTGGACTTAATATGAAGTTAGAGCAACGGTCCATTACCCATACTCCTATCTCAATATCACCAGAATTACATCTTGTGGTATATAAGCTTCGATCTATTTGTTTAATAGCAGTTTTTATTCCTATTGCTTCCCAATAGCTCTTTATTAGCTCTATGACTTGAATATTAGCATTTCCTGGATAGGTAGTAAATTCAATGGTAAGCTGAATTTGTTTCCCATCAGGTCCAAGTCTAAATCCACTACTATCCTTCTTTAATCCCATAGCGTCTAAGATCTGCATGGCTCTCTTTGGATTATATTCTGCATACATTTTTTCCCAGGCAGCATCATAATATGCAGCTCCTTTAGGAATTGCTGCTTGCATTGGCGTACCTAAGCCAAAATATAACATTTTGTTTATTTCATCTCTATTTATGGCAAGGGATAAAGCTTGTCTAAACCTTACATCTTGGAATAACTTCCTTTTTACAGGATCTTTTATATTTTGGTTTAAGAATATGGCTGGATCTGCACCTACTCCAGATCTCCATTTTAATACTCTATATCCACCTTTGTCTTTGTTCTCCATAAATAGAGTGTAATTAGATAGTCTCATGTGTCTTGCCTGCATATCTATTTCTCCTGCAATTGCTTTCATGTTTATCATTTCTGCGTCGTTAACTAAATAGTGAGCTATTCTATCTATATATGGTAACTGATTTCCTTGAGGATCTACTGCAATATAATATGGGTTTCTTTCCATGATGTATACAGGTTCTTGAGGGCTTTTACTTATTACTTTCCATGGTGCCATTGTAGGTAAATCTGGATTCTGAATATAATCAATCTTGAATTGGAATAGTTCATACCATTTTGAAAATCCTGCTTTCTTGGCTTCAGCTTCTATTTTTTCCTTTGGGGTATACTTGGGATGGAATTGCATTAAATAATGTTTTGGTGCATAGTATCCCAACGAGCCTTTTGAGTTATCTATGAACCAACCTTGGGCTGGGAAGTTGTATAGGAATAGAGGATTTGGTTCTTTGAATGTTACACGGAATGTGTAAGTATCAATTTTTTCAAATTTTGCTCTTTCTCCTCCTGAAAGTAACGAACCGGGAAATGTTGGAGTTAATTCTTCATTACATATTACATCTTCATACCAGAACATTACGTCATCAGTGGTAAAAGGAGTGCCATCTGACCATTTTGCACCTTCTCTTAATTTAAATGTCCATACTTTACCATCAGGAGAAACAGTATATTTTTCTACTAACCATGGAATTACCTTAGTACCATCAGGACTCCAGCGGAATAAATTGGATGCATCATAGGATATTTTAGCAATTCCCCATCTATCTCCTGCTCCAAGCCATGCTCTTCTCCATGTACCTCCATATGTTCCTATTTCTTCGAAAGGCTTAATTACTACAGGATTTTTTGGAAGTCTTTGTTCTACAGGAGGAAGTTTTCCTTGCTTGACAAGTTCCGCAAGCATTGGTGCTTCATTATATTTCTTTTGAGCAGTTATGCTGTTTCCAAAAACTAATAGAAGGACTAATAAAAGGGAGACAAGCTTTAATAATCTCATTTTTCCACCTCCATATATTTATTTAGGGGAGATGGGAATACCTTGCAGACTTAATTTATCTGCAAGATGACAAGCAACAAAATGTCCCTTTTCTATTTCTATTAATTCTGGCATCACCTCCTTACATATATCTTTTGCGTAGTTGCAACGGGTATGAAAAACACATCCTGAAGGTGGATTAGATGGATCTGGTACTTCTCCTTTAAGCAAGATTCTCCTTCTTTTTTGTTTTGGATCTGGTTTAGGTACTGCGGAAAGAAGAGCTTCTGTGTAAGGATGTTTTGGGTTTTCAAATAATTCTTCGGTTTTTGCTACTTCTACAATTTTCCCTACATACATTACTGCTACTCTATCACATATATGTTCTACTACCCCTAAATCATGAGAGATAAAAAGATATGTAAGATGAAATTCCTCTTGTAAGTCTTTTAATAGATTGAGTATTTGGGCTTGTATAGAAACATCTAAGGCTGATACAGGTTCATCACAAACAATTAACTTGGGATTTAAAGCTATGGCTCTTGCAATACTTATTCTTTGTCTTTGTCCTCCACTAAAGGCATGTGGATATCTTCTCATATATTCAGGTCTTAATCCTACTCTTTTCATTAGTTCTGCTACTTTCTCATCTAAGTCTTTCCCTTTTGCTAAATTATTTACTAAGAGAGGTTCTCCTATAATATCCCTTATAGTCATTCTTGGATTTAGGGAGGTATATGGGTCTTGAAATATCATCTGCATATATCTTCTTAGAGGCTTTATTTCTTTATTTGTGATTTTGGCTATATTTATAGGGTTTCCATTAAGGTAGAAAATAATATCTCCATCAGTAGGATCATAAGCTCTGAGAATAACCTTTCCCGTTGTAGTTTTTCCGCATCCTGACTCTCCTACGAGTCCTAAAGTTTCACCCTCTTTTATATAAAAACTTATATTATCAACAGCCTTTACATATCCTACTAATTTTCTTGTAAATCCTTCTGTTATAGGGAAATATTTTTTCAAGTTTTTTACTTCTAATAAAATTGTATTTTGCATTTCCTTCCCCCTCTTCTCTATTTATATAAGAAGCAACTTACCTTATGTCCTGGTTTCACTTCTTTCAATTCAGGTAAGTTTTCTTTACATTCAGGCATTACGTACTCACATCTTGGATGGAAAGTACAACCATTAGGCAAATTGTAAGGATCAGGTACTATTCCTTTTATAGCTTTCAATCTTCTTCTTTTTGGTCCTATATGGGGAATTGATTCCATTAAAGCTCTTGTATAAGGATGAAGTGGATTTTCAAAGAGTTCATCTACTTTTGCGCTTTCTACAATTTTTCCCAGATACATGACAATGACATCTTCTGCAGTCTCCGCAATAACCCCTAAATTATGAGTAATCATAATTACTGCCATACCAAATAACTCTTGAAGTTGCTTAAGAAGTTCTAATATTTGAGCTTGGATTGTAACATCCAAATTAGTGGTAGGTTCATCTGCAATTAAAAGTTGGGGCTTACAAGAAAGTGCCATTGCTATCATGGCTCTTTGGCATAAACCACCAGAAAGCTGGTGAGGATATTCATCTATTCTGAGCTCAGGTCTTGGGATTCCTACAACCCTTAGCATTTCAATTGCAGCTTCCCTTGCTCTTTTTTTATCTAATTTTTGATGAAGCTGAATGGCTTCTATAATTTGTTCGCCTATGGTATGCACAGGAGAAAAAGATGCTCTTGGCTCTTGAAATATCATAGAAATTTCTTTACCTCTAATACTTCTCATTTCCGGTCCTAAGGGATCAAGTTTTGCAATATCAATAGGTTTATCTTTATCCTCAGGATAGTATATGATTTCTCCCTCTACGATTTTGCTTTTTGGTCCTGTTAATCGCATGATAGAAAGGGCGGTTACACTTTTTCCACATCCAGACTCTCCAATAATTCCAAGGGTTTTACCTTTGTTTATCTCAAAACTTATTCCATCTACTGCTTTTACAGTCCCCTCATCTAATAGAAAGTATGTCCTTAAGTTTTTTACTTCTAACAATTTATTATTATTCATATTTCTTCCTCCTTATTTAGCATATGGGTCTGCAGCATCTCTCATGCCATCTCCCACAAAATTAAAAGCGAGAACTACTATCACAACAAAAATGAAAGGAATCAATAACCAGGGGGAAAGAGCTACTGTCCTAATATTTTGAGCATCTTGGATTAAAACCCCCCAACTAATAGCAGGGGGTCTAATACCAAGACCTAAGAAACTAAGGGATGTCTCTCCTATAATCATATTAGGAATAGCTAAAGTTAAAGAAGCTATAATATGGCTTAAGAAGGAAGGAACTAAATGTCTTAGTATTATCCTTATCTCAGAAGATCCTGCTAATCTTGCTGCTGTAACGAAATCTTCTTCTCTTAATGATAAAAATTTACTTCTCACATCTCTTGCAAGTCCAGTCCATCCAATTAATGATAAAATAATAGTTATTCCAAAATACACCTTTACTGGGTCCCAATGAGGAGGAAGAGCTGCAGAAAGAGCCATCCATAGAGGTAATGTAGGTACGCTTCTTAGTACTTCTATAACCCTTTGAATTATTAAATCTATGACGCCCCCAAAATATCCTGAGATACCACCAATAATTATCCCTAAGATGAAACTAATAAAGACGCCTACTAGTCCTACTGTTGTTGAAACTCTTGTTCCGTAAACTATACGTGAAAAAAGATCCCTTCCCATGCTATCAGTTCCAAAGAGAAAGATGTGTCCCTCTCTAACTCCAAAAAGATGTATATTAGTTTTAAATATACCCAGTAATTTGTATTCAGGTCCTTCTGTAAAGAAATAAATTGGATACTTTTTAGTTTTGTCTACAATATAAATTCTCCTTAAAGTATTTGGATCTAATTCTAATTTGTATCCATAGACAAAAGGTCTAAAATGAAAACCTGTTTCATCAAAGAAATGAATTCTTTGGGGAGGTGCAAGCACATATCTAACATCATACTTATGAGGATCATAAGGGGCAACAAATTCTGCAAAAATAGCAATCAAGTAGAAAACTAATAATACACCAACGCTTATCATTGCCATTTTGTGTTTTCTAAATTTCCACCACATTAATTTCCATTGGGATGCGACATAAATCCTTTCTTCCTCTACTAATCTAATTTCTTCCTCCATAATATACCCCCTACTCGAATCTAATTCTTGGATCTACCCAAGCCAAAAGAATATCAGAAATGAGAGTCCCTAAAAGTGTTAATAGACTTAAAAATAGTATGAAAGCTCCAGCAAGATACATATCCTGGTTCTGAAGAGCACTTAAAAGTAAAGGACCTGATGTTGGTAGATTCAGAACAATAGAAGTAATTTCTGCACCAGAGACTAAAAATGGCAGGGACCAACCAACACTTCCTATAAAGGGAATCATCGCTAATCTTAAAGGATATTTAAATATTACTTTTCTTTCTGGAAGTCCTTTAGCTCTTGCTGCTAGTACATAAGCCTTATTTAATTCATCTAAAAGATTTGCTCTTAATGTTCTAATTAATCCTGCTGTCCCACTTGTTCCTACTATTATTACAGGGACCCAAATGTGCTTTAGCATATCAACAAACTTGGCAAAACTCCATGGTGCGTTTATATATTCTGGGGAGAATAATCCTGCTAAGTTTTTTCCTGTATAGGAATATGCAAGCCAAAGAATAATTAAAGCTAACATGAAATTAGGGGTAGCTAAACCAAGATATCCTAATAATGTAAAGGTATAATCACCGATTGAATATTGATGTGTGGCAGAATACACTCCAATAATAAAAGATACGATCCAAATAAATATTAATGTAAAAAGAGAAACAACAAATGTTAAGGCAAGACGTTCTCCAATCAGTTCACTGACAGGTCTATTCCAAAGTAGTGATCTTCCAAAATCGCCTTGAAACATATTCCAAATCCATATTAAATATTGCATATATAGAGGTTTGTCCAAGCCGTATCTTGCCTTTAATGCCTGAATTGTTTCCAGGTCAACAGATTCTCCACTGGTAGCAAGTTGAGAAATATAAGAGGTTAAAAAATCTCCTGGGGGAAGTTGAATCACGATAAAAACTAATATAGAGATTAAAATCATCATGGGAATCATGTATAAAATTCTTCTTAAAATATAATGTAACATCTAAGCCCTCCTTTCTATTATTTTTTGTAGTAACTATTGAGTTTCGGCGTTTTAATCCCCCTTTTATCTTATTTTATTTAATATATCATTTTAGAATTAAATCATAATCGTTTAAAAAATCGTTTATTTTCATTTAGTATGATAATTAAAAATTTGCTAATTGTCAATCAAAAAATGACTTTTTGAAAGAGTTATAATATAATATAAGTCTAAAGATATGGAAATAAATAGCGAAGGAGGCGATAATATATGTTCTTTTTTTGGGATCCAACGTATATAATATTGTTACCAGCATTAATTCTTAGTATTTATGCAAGCTGGAAAGTAAGATCTACTTTTGAGTATTATTCACAAATTCCTAATTCAAGAGGAATCACAGGGGCAGAGGCTGCAAAACTATTACTAAGCTCTCTTGGACTATATGATGTTAAAGTAGAGCTTACGCCAGGAGCTCTTACTGATCATTATGATCCAAGGACAAAAACCCTAAGACTTTCGGAACCTGTTTACTACTCACCTTCCATTTCTGCTCTTGGAGTTTGTGCCCATGAAATAGGACATGCTATTCAACATGCGGAGGGATATTTTGCTTTGGCTCTCAGATCTTCATTGGTGCCTATTGCTGGTTTTGGTACAAATATGGCATTTCCTCTCTTCTTAATTGGTTTTATCTTTGGAAGCTATTCTTTGATGAATATAGGAATTCTTTTGTTTTCCTTAGGAGTTCTCTTCTATCTTATTACTTTACCGGTAGAGCTTAATGCCAGTAAAAGAGCAAGGGAACTTTTACTTACTACAGGGCTTGTTACTCAAAGGGAGAGTGAGGGTGTTAAGGCAGTTTTAAATGCAGCTGCATTAACATATCTTGCAGCAGCTGCTATGGCCATCTTACAACTCTTTAGGCTTATCCTTTTAGCAAATATGAGAAGAAGAGATTAATGAGAGCAAGATTAAAGGCGGTTGAGATTCTTTATGAAATAGAAAAGAGGGAAGGATACGCCAACTTGATGTTAAGAAGTTTCCTTCCCTCTTTAGATTTATCCCAAAAAGAGAAATCTTTTATAACAGAACTTGTTTATGGAATTTTGAGATGGCAATTAACTCTTGATGCTGTTTGGAAAAGATTTGTTAAAAAACCTGATGATTTATCTCTGTGGTCAAAAATTCTTTTAAGAATGGCAGTTTATCATAAATATTTCTTAGAGAATACAATTTTACCTGTAGCAATGAATGAGTTAGTAGAAATAGCAAAGATGAAGGCGAAAAAAGAGAAAAATCTCATAAATGCGGTTATTAGAAAAATTGTTAACGAAAATTATGATTTTTCTAATTTACCCGAAGATGTTAAGCTTTCTCATCCTCAATGGATATTAGATGAATGGAAAGAATATTTAGGAGATGAAATTGCTATTAAAATAGCTGAAGCTAATAATTTTCCAGCCCCAATTTCTATTAGGGTAAACAAATTAAAAACTAATAAAGAAGAATTAAAAAAACTGTTAGAAAAAGATAGAATTAAATACAGAGATGGCTTATTGGTAGAGGATGCCTTAATAATAGAGAATGGATTTGATTTTGAAAACTATGAACTTTTTAAGAAAGGTTATTTTACAGTACAAAGTGAAGCAAGTATGTTAACTTCATTAATATTAAATCCAAAACCAGGAGAAAGGGTTGCAGATTTGTGCTCCGCTCCTGGTACAAAGTCAACTCATCTTGCGGAGCTTATGAATAACAGAGGGAAAATAGTTTCTATTGATAAAAATTCAACGAGAATAAAATTGATAGAGAAGAATGCTAAAAGATTAGGAATTAGCATAATAGAAACTCTTAATATGGATGTTTTAAGTATTCCTGAGAGCTTAGATGGTACTTTTGATAAAGTTCTTTTGGATGCTCCGTGTACTGGGCTTGGTGTCTTAAGGCATAAGCCAGAAATTAAATGGCGAAGAAAAAGAGAGGATGTATATGAGCTTTCAAAACTTCAGCTTGCTATGTTAAAAAGAGCTGGAAAATTAGTAAAAAGAGGAGGAGAAATTTTATATAGTACTTGCACTTTGACATGGCAGGAAAATGAAACAGTAGTTTTAAGCTTTCTGAAAGAAAATATAAATTTTAAGTTGAAGAATTTTCATTTCAAAGATAGCTTATATAGAGGTTTTTTAAAAATAATTCCCTATGAATACAATACTGATGGATTTTTTATAGCCTTAATCAAAAATGAAGGATAGTATTTATTCTTATAATATTGAAGAACTAAAAAATTATATGGCTAAAATTGGTGAGCCACCCTATAGGGCAGGTCAAATATTGGATTGGATTTATAAAAAACTTGTTTTAAATCCATTAGATATGTCTAACCTTCCTAAGTCACTAAGAGAAAAACTGTATGAAGATTTTTCTTTTGACTTACCTGAAGTCATAGAGACTATAGAAGAGAAGGATACAAAGAAATTTTTGTTAAGGCTTTGGGATGGAGAAACTATTGAGGCTGTACTTATGTATCATCAAAATAGACAGACACTATGCGTATCTACACAAGTTGGATGTGCTTTTAGGTGTCAATTTTGCGCTACTGGACTTATAGGATTTAAAAGGAATCTTTCTTGTGGTGAGATAGTTTCACAGGTTTTACTCGCAAAATTGATTCTAAAAAGTGAAAAAAAAGATCTAACTAATGTGGTTTATATGGGAATGGGAGAGCCCTTAGCTAATTATGATAATGTAATGAAATCTATAAGAGTAATACATTCCTCATGGGGGTTAAATATGGGGGCAAGACATATTTCTATTTCTACAGTAGGAATTGTTCCAGAAATTTATAAATTGGCAGGGGAGGGGATACCACTAACTCTTGCTATTTCTTTACATGCTCCAGATAATCAATTAAGAAATCTTCTTGTCCCTATAAACAAAAAATACCCATTAGAGGAACTGATGCCAGCTGTATGGTACTATGCGGAAAGAACAAAGAGAAGAATTAGTTTTGAGTATGTTCTATTGGAAGACATAAATGATACTCAAGAAATGGCTAAAAAATTGGTAGAACTTTTAAAAGGAAGACCTGCCCATGTAAATTTAATTCCCTGGAATCCTGTGGATGAATTTCCATGGAGTAGACCATCCCTTATGAAGATAAAAAAATTTGAAAATTATTTGATGGATCACGGTATTAATGTGACATTAAGAATTTCTAAGGGAGAAGAAATTAAGGCTGGATGTGGACAATTGAGAGGAAAATATGTAGTGAGGTGGATTAGAAAAAATGAAGAAACAGAATAAAATTTTTGAATATACTCCATATATTCTTATTGGTCTTTTAATACTCTTAATTGCTCTAAATGTATACAGTATTATAAACATATTTTTTGTCCCTAAGAGTGATATAGTGAATGTACCGGATGTAAGAGGTAAAGATATAATAACTGCTACAAAATTACTTTCGGAAAATGGTTTTAGATGTAGGATAATAGGGGTAGTAGTTGATAAATCAAAGAATGATATTATTGTTGTTGATCAAAACCCAATAACAAGAACAGTAAAAGGAAGCATAATTGATCTATGGGTTAGTCAGCCTGCAAAATTAGTTTTGGTTCCTGATGTTAAACATATGAATGTTGAAGATGCAAGAAATTTGTTAGAAAAACTTGGATTAAGAGTTGAGGTAACTCCCTCAGAAAATGGATATGTTGTTAGACAAGTACCAGATAGTAATTTTTTTGTAGAAAAAGGTAGCAATATCCTTCTTTGGACTGAGTCTTCATCTATTAATACTCAAACACCTTTAGAAAGTACGGAAACAGGTACTGAGCAAACAGAGACCATGACTCCTTAAGGAGGTAGTTATGATAAAAGTATATCCTTCACTTTTAGCAGTAAATTTATTAAGGATTGAAGAGTCAATGAAAGAGATTGAGGATATTATAGATGCATGGCATGTAGATATAATGGACGGGCATTTTGTACCTAATCTTAGTTATGGACCTTCCTTTGTTAAAACCATAAAAAAGATTGCAAATAAGCCATTAAATGTGCATTTAATGGTAGAGAGACCAGAATTATTTGTAGATGCTTTTATTTCTGCAGGAGTAGATGAGTTGGGCTTTCATGTTGAAGCTACTTATCATCCTCAAAGATTAATAAAGTATATTCAAAGCAAAGGTGTAAGACCTTATTTGGTCTTAAATCCTGCAACTCCTCTTTCTTCTTTAGATTATCTTTTAGATGAGATTGATATGGTATTAATTATGACAGTAAATCCAGGTTTTGGGGGACAGGAATTGATACCTTTTACTTTAAGAAAGATATATGAGTTAAGGAAAAAGGCTTTAAATAGTAAAAAAAATCTTGATATAATGGTAGATGGTGGTATTGATAGGAATACTGTGGGCTCTGTTATTGAAAACGGGGCAAATATAATTGTTAGTGGTGTAGGAATATTCGAGGATGAGGATCCAAGATCTGTAGTTCTATATTATAAATCTTTTAATTTTAAGGGGGTTTAGAGATGGGATTAATTTATCAACCATGGTTTATGCCGATTCTTTTAACTTTTTTACTAATCTGGTCAAGAAGATTAGAGAAAAGAGAGGAGATTGCCTATAAAGAGGATGCAAGTAAATTTGTTAGCGTAGAGGGTAGACCAGTGGAAGGTAAAAAAGAAATTGTACCTCCATGGAGAAAAGAGGAGGAGAAAAAGAAAGAGGAAAAAAAGAAGCCTTCCTTTGGCTTTTGGGTTTTAAACTTTGTGGTTATAATATACATAATTTTTGTATGGTATCTTGTAACCTATGCTGGATTTTCAAAAACTATTTATGAAATACTATGTGGTTTTGCTTTTGGTTTTTATTTCTTCAATTTCAACATTCCAAGTTTATTAAGTAATATATGGACTTTTAGAGAATATCCTGGGGGCGTAAAAGGAGAAATTACGCTAAGTAAACATTTTGTCCTTGCAGCAAGAAAGATTGAATCCAAGATATTTCTATACACTTTTGTTATTTTGTTTATCTCTACTTTATCATGGTTTGTTTTTGGTATTCTTCTATCTCTAATTATAAGAACATGGTTAATTGAAAGGTATATGTCAAGAACTCCTTTACCTGACTGGTAAAAATATTTTTCCTTTTGGAGTTGTAACTTCTATAAAGGATAAATTATAAACTTTTTTTAGGTTTTGAAGGGTTAAAACTTCTTCTTTTTCTCCATATTTATATAGTGTTCCATCTTTTAAAAACATGATGTAATCCGAATATATTGAGGCTAAATTTATATCATGAATACTTGATATAACAAGAATTTCTTTCCCCAATTTCTTAATATATTCTAAAAAGTATATTTGGTAGTAAGGGTCTAAATTATTTGTTGGTTCGTCCAATAATAATATTTTAGGTTCTTGGATTAAGGCTCTTGCTAAGTTTACTCTTTGCTGTTCTCCTCCTGAAAGCTGAAATAGTTTTTTATCTTTAAGTTTAATAGTTTCAGTAATTTCCATTATATTGCGGATTTTTTCCTTATCTTTCCTGCTAAGAGAGTACCAAAAGCGAGAGTATGGATACCTACCCAGTGAAATATATTCTTCTACGGTAAATGATAGGTCTGGAATACTTTTTTGAGGAAGAAAAGCTACAATTTTTGCAAGATCTTTTTGTTTATATTCTCTAATCTCTTTCCCTTTTATAAAAACATAACCTTCTTTTGGTAGTAAGTATTTTATTAATATCCTTAAAAAAGTAGTTTTTCCTGCTCCATTTGGTCCTAAAATTCCTACAAACCCCTTTTCTGGAGAACTCCAGCTTAAATTTTTTATAACAATGTTAGAATTGTATCCTGCCGTTAAGTTCTCTATTCTAATCATTTTTACTCCTCATTAAAAGATAGATAAAAAAGGGAACTCCCAAAAAAGAGGTAATGATGCCAATAGGTAGTTCTGAAGGATAGAATATATTTCTTGCAACAATATCAGAGATAGTTAATATTATAGCTCCTGCAAGAAAGCTTGAGGGTATAAGCCATTTATAGTCTGAAGTTTTCCATAGTCTCATAATATGTGGAGATATTAGTCCAATAAAGCCAATAATTCCAGATGTTGCAACAGATGGAGCTATTAAAAGAGAGATCAATATTAATAAATATGTTTCATATTTTCTAACATCTAATCCTAAGCTATAAGCCTCTTCTTCGCTTAAAGATAGTATATTAAATTTATCCCTCCAAATAAATGCCCATGGAATAGCAATTAAAGAGTAAAAAAAAGTAATTTCTAAATGTCTCCACCCTTTACCGTTGAACCCTCCAAGTATCCAAAAGTATATACCTTGAAAGACCTTTTGATTCCAGAAAAGCAGAAAAGAGATAATAGACGAAAGTAACGCATTAAGAGAAACTCCAAGAAGTATAAGCTGAGAATTTAGTTTAAACTTTTTATTCCAAAAAACCAGAATTATTAGTACAAAGAAAGCTCCTAAAAGGGACATCCAGGGTGTCAATAGGGGATCAATTTCCCATGTGCCACCTGCAAGAATAAAATAAATAGTTGCTCCAAGGGCAGCTCCAGAAGAAATACCGATAATATGAGGTTCTGCGAGAAAATTATGAAAATATCCTTGTAGGATGGCTCCTGAAATAGCCAAATTTCCTCCCACCAAGATAACTAATAAGCTTCTTGGCAGTCTTAGATTCCAGAATATATTAGTGTTTGAAATCCCCCCTCCCGTCCATATGGATACGAAGAAGACTAAAATCAAAATCAGTATTAGCAGTAATAATTCCTTTCTTCTTTCCATTAATTATTTTATTACAGATTAGGATAAAATATTCTAAATAGGGCTTCTAAGCCATCGATTAATCTTGGTCCAGGTCTAAAAACTAAATCATCATTAACATAATAGACCTTTCTATTTTTTACGGCGGATATACTTGAAAATTCAGGTTTATTTATTATTGAATCTATATTTATTCCACTCATTTCTCCAATTATTATATAATCTGGATTCTTGTTAACAATATATTCAATACTCAATATAGGGTACTCAGGAGTTTCATTCTCCACAATGTTTATTACTTTTAATTTTTTAAACAAATCTCCTATAAAAGTGGATGGTGATGCAGAAATAAAGGGATCATTCCAGAGCAAAAATAGAACTTTTTTAGAGGGCTTTATAAAGGTAAGTTTTCTTTCTATCTCTTTTAATCTTCTTAACATATTTCCATGAATTTTAAGAGCGGATGTTTCTTTACCTGTAATCTTTCCTAAAAGTAGAATATTATTTAATACATCTTCAAAATTTTTGGGATCGAGCACTATAAAATTGGTATTTGGTAATAGTTGAGTAAGTTGGTTGAATATCTCCTTAGGAAAGCTTTTATATAAAACTACAAGATCGGGATTTAATTTTACTATTTTTTCAACATTAGGATTGCTAAATCCTCCAACTTTCTCTTTTGTTTGAGCTTGTTTTGGGTAATCACAAAAGTCTGTTACACCTACAATCTCTTTATCAAGCCCTAATGCGAATAAAATTTCTGTAGAGGAGGGAGCTAAAGAAACAATCCTTTTGGGAATTTGTGAAAATTTTATAACTCTTCCTAAATCATCCTTTACCTCAATAGGAAAGTTTGTTTTTGAGAAACTAATACATAAAAGTAATAGGACAATGATAGATAAGATCCTTAAAGATCTTTTCATAAAATTACACCTCCTTAAAAAAAATTAAACTCTACCCCTCGAAGAAAGGTAGAGTATTATTTACTCCAACCTCCTTTCCTCGAAGGAGTTGGACCCTTTATAAGGTATAAGGCAGGTCTCCTGGCTCTGGTTCATCGCCCTCTCCGCCTTCCCAGGGAAATTTCCCCAGTGGCATTATGGAGAAGGCTCCCCATCACAGTGGCGGGACCGCGGCGGACTTCCACCGCACTTCCCTTTTAATCCCTTTCGGGAACCTTATACCTTTTTTAAGTTAATTATACAATAAAATCTACTTTTTTGTGTATATATAGTTGTTATAATTAATCACAGCGTTTTTTAAGATATGCTACGATTTGAAGATATTATGCAGATAAAGTATGATCTAAGTGGGTGATAAAGAGGTAGAAAAAAAATGATAGAGATATGAGGTGGAACGAAATTAAAAATTGGGAGTATAAACTTTTAAAATGAAGGTTATTGAAGTTAAAAATTTGACGAAAATTTATAGAACTTATGAAGATATAAATCTAAGAAAGCTCTTTCAAAAAAATTTAAAAGAAATCAAAGCCTTAGATAATGTAAGCTTTTCGATAAATTCAAATGAATTTGTTGGTCTAATTGGCGTAAATGGAGCTGGCAAGTCCACATTAATTAAGATTTTAACTGGAATTTTGGAACCAACATACGGAGAAGTAAGGGTCTTAGGAAATGTACCAACAAAATATAGGAAAGTGAATAATTATAGAATAAGTGCAGTCTTTGGACAAAGATGTCAATTAAGATGGGATATATCAGCCATTGAATCTTTTAAATTATTGAAAGAAATTTATCGGATTAATGATAAAGATTTTATTAGTAGACTTGAATTCTTTTCAGAACTTCTCGATATTAGCGAAATTATGAATAGACCAGTAAGGACATTAAGTTTAGGCGAAAAAATGAGAGTTGAATTGTGTGCTGCATTTCTGCATAATCCTGAAATTGTATTTTTAGATGAGCCAACCATAGGGTTAGATATTTTTAGTAAGGAAGCGATTCTTAATTTTCTTAAAGAATTAAAAAAGGAAAATAAGGTTACACTTATTCTCACAACCCATGATATTTCAGATATCGAAGAAGTATGCGAAAGGATATTGATTTTAGATAAGGGAAAAATCATAATAGACGGACAAAAAAATGAAATCATCAATAGTTTTAATATTCAAAGTCAAATCTTATTTATTATGAAAAAGGAAGACATAGTAGTCCCTGAAATTGTTAAAAGATTCTCTTATCAAATTTCTAAAAACCGCTTATTAATTAATGAAGTACCAAAAAATTATGTTTCACAGATAATAACAGAGATTTTGAGGGAAAATTTTGTCGTAGAAATGGAGATAAAATATCAAGACCTTGAAGAAATAGTTAAGCAGATTTATATCAAAGAAAAGGGAAATATATCATAATGCTTAAGACTGTGGACATTATTAGTGCTCGCATAAAGTTAATGTTTCGGTTAATAAGAATTGGTTTTTTAGAGCAATATGTATATAGATTGGCAACATTTTTTAATTTTTTGACAACTTTATTTTATATAATCATCCAATATTTCTTGTAGAAGGCTATATACGCCTCAACGGTCTCATTTAGCATAGAACAATATACGTTCAAAGATATCTTAGTATATATTTATATGTCACAGGTTATTGACTTTATTTTACCTTCCAATGTAAGTTGAGAGTTTAGCGATTATGTAAGAACTGGGAATATAATTCATACTTTGTTAAAGCCAGTTGACATTCAAATACAGCTATTTTACGAATCAATAGGAAGAAGTATTTATAAGTTGTTAACCAACGCATTACCTGCTATAGGAATTATGTTAATTTTTGTTCCTGAATTATCCCAAAATGGTATTTTAACCATTTTACAATTTCTGGTTATATTGCTTTTTTCTTATATTTTTACATTCTATTTTGAGTTAATTCTTGGTATTATGTCTTTTTATACAGTGAGTATTTGGGGAATTCAGAGTTTTAAGTATGTAGTGATGGCAATACTTGCGGGAAAGATTATGCCGATAACCTTATATCCAGAGGTATTTAAAAAAATAGTGAATTTCCTTCCGTTCAAGATTATATATTTTACGCCATTAGAGTTTTTTATAGGAAAATCTAATTATAGTTTTTCATTCATCTTAGGATATCAATTTGTGTGGATAATAATTTTGTATTTCCTATATAGGCTAGTTTATAGAAAGGCTCTGAAAAAACTAATAAATCAAGGTGGTTAGGTTATGAAGGAAACACTTTTTAGGTATTTGAAACTCTATTTTCAATTTTTTAAGATAAACATTAGTTCTCTTATGGAGTATAACTTGGACTTTGTTTTTGGAATAATTGCACTGATTTTAAAAAATCTTATAAATATCTTGATCATCGTTTTTATATTTAATATTGTTGATAATATTAGAGGGTGGGACTTTAATCAGATTTTATTTTTGTATGCTTTTTCAAGTACCAGTTTTGGTATATGGCATTATTTTTTTGTTAATACAATGTCAATACCCTATTATATAAGAACTGGCATGTTGGATAGATTTTTATTAAGACCAGTAAATGTCATTTTTCAAATAATGACAGATTCGTTTGATGAGGATGGAATAGGGGATTTAATATTTGGGATTATTATACTAATTATTGCTGTTACCAAACTAAAACTAACTTTAATAAAAATCATTTTCTTACCTTTACTGCTTATTTCAGGGAGTCTAATATATGCATCATTGACTTTATTAGGTTCTATGGTGTCGTTCTTTACGGTTGCTCATACTGACCTTTCTAATCTTGCAATGGAACTTTCCGAGTTTTCTAAATATCCAATTACAATATATAACGATATACTTAGGCTTATATTTACTGTAATCATTCCGATTGGTTTTGCTTCATATTATCCAAGTTTATTTTATATAACAAACGACAAATTTAGTTTGGTGTTTGTGATTATATCTCCAATAGTTTCGATTATTTTCTTTCTAATTGTATGTAAACTTTGGAATTTTGCACTTCGTTATTATTCAAGTTCAGGAAGTTGATTGAAAATTTAGAGGAAGAAGGTTTTTTATTCCTCTACTTCATTACTACTTATACTGGTACCTATGTCCATACCTATTTGCAAAAGTAATCCTTACATAGTAGACAACCTATTATTCTTTGTTATATATTATAAAAGATTATGAAAGTTTACCTTTAAGATTTGGGAGGAAATTAAATGGGAAGAAGATATAAAAATCCCCCAGTTGTAGAAGCATTGTGTGAATTTGAGTTTATTCCAGATAGAGAATGGGACATGACAATACCGGGTTTAGTATACGAAAAGGTAAGAAAAGAGTTTCCAGAAAAGACACAAGATATGGGAATTGGTATACAATTAAAACCTTCAGAAAAAGGTATAGAACAAATTATAGAACCAACTCCACCAAGACTTAAATTTATTAAAACGGATAAAACTGCCTTGATTCAAATTGCACCACATATTTTTGTCATTAATCAACTAAAGCCATATCCCAATTGGGAAATTTTTAAAAAAATGATATTAGATAACTTCAATGTTTACAAAGAAATAGCAAATCCTAAAGGTTTAAAAAGAATAGGTCTTAGATATATAAACAATTTTAAGTTTTCTAATTCTATAGAATTAAGCGATTATTTTCGATATTATCCTCTTATTCCCGAAGGATTGCCAAAAACTTACTCTACTTTTTTAACAAGAGTAGAGTTTCCATACGAGGAAGGAAACGAAAATCTTATATTATCTTTTGCAACAGTCATACCTGAAAAGAAAGAAGCTCTTTCCTTAGTACTTGATATTGATTATGCTATGATAACTCCAGAATATATTTCTTTTGACAAACTCCCGATATGGCTTGATAAAGCTCATGAAAGAATTGAGCATGCTTTTGAAGAGTCTATCACTCAGAAATTAAGAGAAACCTTTGAGGAGGAATTAGTGTAATGCAAAAACCTGAATACCATCAAAATTTATATTCTTTAGTTAATCCTCCATTTTCTTTTATCTATGGGGTTAGTAATATTAAAATGCCTGAAATTCCTACTGAGGATAGGGTGGAAAGTTCTGTCTTCCAATCATTAGAGCACAAAATTGCCCTTTTAGAGAGAAAATATGAGTTCATTAATAAAGACGAAGTAGAAAGGTTTTTAAAATCTAACGAGGACCTAATTCCAATACTTGAGGAAGCAATTGAAAAAATTAAAGAGGTTTTTGGAGAATTCCCACTTTATCTTGAAATTCATCACGATCCTGAGGGGGATTGGGATGAGCTTTTTATTGTAATAAAGACGAACTTATCTCCTGAGAAGGCAGTAGAATTAGAAAATAAACTTTTTGAAACATGGTTTTTAAAAATATTAGACAAAGTTAATGGAAGGTTAAACTATACAGAAGAGTCATTATGAGTTTTGACTGGAAAGAGTATATAAGAGTTGCAAAAGAATTGATAAATAAAGGAGGAGAAGCTTATCTACGCTCTGGGATAAGTAGGGCTTACTATGGTGTTTTTTGTATTGCAAGGAATAGAACAGAATATAGGAGTTATACTTCTTCAGATGTCCATAAAAAAGTTATTGATTATTATATGAGATCACAAAATTCTGATGAAAAGAGGATAGGTAGAACTTTAGATACGATTAGGAGATATCGTAATGATGCAGATTACAACAGTGATAAAGAGATTAAGTATGAAGATGCTCAGAGAGTTTTAATAAAAGCTAAAGAGATATTAGACAAACTTGGGATACGTTAAACATCTTTCCCACCCCCCACCCAAAAACTTTAATATCTTTCCAATCTATCCACTGGACTAAACTTCATCATTGCCTGTTGTATGTCCTTTCCACTAAGATGAACATATATCATACAAGTTGTAATGTCAGAATCTCCAAGTATTCTTTGCAAAGTAAACACATCTCCACCATTTCTTATGAAATTATTCGCAAATGTATGTCTAAGAGTATGTGAAGAACAAGGTATAAAAACTCTCTTTTTGATATACTGAGCTAAAACTTTTGCAAGTTCTTTTACAAAATAAACCTCTCTATCTTTACCACCCTTCCCATGTTTTGGAGACTTCTTTTGATTAAGTTAACATCATTGACAGTTAAATTTAAAAGTTCGGAGAGCCTTATACCTGTGTCTAAAAATTTTAGAATGATCGTATAATTTCTAAAATCCTTAAAGGGTTTTTTGGGACATGCTTTAAGTAGTCTAAAAACTTGTTCATCGTTTAAAACATATGGGTATTGCTTAGGTAAGGAATTAGGTTTAATCTTTCCCCAATATTTTGTGTGATAATTTCCTCTCTGTAAAGATAATTAAGGAAGATTTTTATTATTTTTGTATAATCATGAATAGTATGAGGCTTTAATCCCTTCTCTTTGAGGGTCTGAATATATTGATAAATTTTTAAGACAGAAATATTTTCTAAATCGCCAACAAAATCAATAAAATCATCTAAAACCATTGTGTATTGTTCAAGAGTCTTTTTAGATTTACCTTCTACCTGTAACATAAAAATATAATTAAGATATATATCTTTAAGAGACATTATTTTATCTTTTCTCATGATGGTTCGCTTAACTCTTGAAATCTAAGGTTTTTGTAGAGGTAGATTTTAGAATATAATTAACTATATAAATTATACTAAATTATTGACAAAACTTAATCTATTATTTATCATTAACATAGTTTTAACTGGGGAGTCGTCTAGTTGGTAGGACGCCTGACTCTGGATCAGGTAGGGATGGTTCGAGTCCATCCTCCCCAGCCAATTAAATGGCCCTATCGTCTAGTGGACCAGGACGTTGGGTTCTCAACCCAAAAACCGGGGTTCGAATCCCCGTAGGGCCACCATAAT
>NIRF01000011.1 GCA_002878375.1 Dictyoglomus sp. NZ13-RE01 | reverse complement strand
CTTCCGGTGGAGCCTACTCAAAGAGCAAAGCTCTTTTTTCGGTCCACAGCTCCCGGGCCCATTCACTACCTGCAGGATAGCTGGCTCGCACCTTTCCCCAGCCTCTCTGGATCCTGCTTCGGTAGCTACTATTCCCGTTCACAGCCTTTAATTTTGGTTAGGAATTATACATCAATATAGAAAAATTTACAAGGGGGTATTTTAATAAGTAAAGGAGCTACCTCCTATAAACTCTCTGAGAATGGAGGTCATTGGCACCTCTGTAGGGGATAGAGGTAGAAAATGAGAAAGAATATCTAATATCCTTTTTGCCTCAGGATATTCGGGATAATATGGGGGAACAGCTTTTAACATGGGTTCTGCAAAGTTTCTCAAAACAGAGAATTCATAAACTAAAGCGGAATTAAACATTACATCCGCTCTTTCCTGAGTTGGGAAAATATACAAATCTTCTGCCTTTCTTACTGATGGCCACTGTCTTATAGAATCTAACACACCGTATCCTCTAAAAATACTGTCTCTTACTATTCTTCTCATTAGTCTGGCATCGGTTGTGGGTACTCTATTTTGGTTATCAAGGTTTAAGTGGGTTAAAGCACTTACAAAAATATGATATTTCATATAACCTGGAACATCTCTTGTGATTTCAGGATTTAATCCATGAATTCCCTCCATTACTATTATACTTCTATCCTCTAATTTTACTATTCTTCCTGACTTTTCTCTTCTCTTCTTATGAAAATTATACTTGGGGAGCTCTACTTCTCCTCCATTCATCAGAATATTCAGATCTCTATTCAAGAGTGGAATATCTAAAGCTTTAGGACTATCAAAATCGTAATTGCCAAATTCATCCCTCTCAATATACTCAGGTGGTAAGAAGTAATCATCCATTTCAATAACAATGGGTTTTATTCCATTTACCTTTAACTGAATTTGGAGCCTTTTACTAAAAGTTGTTTTACCAGCAGAGGACGGTCCTGCAATCAAAACTAATTTTAAATCAGGTAATTTTGAACATATTTCATCCGCAATCTGTGCAATTTTCTTTTCGTGTAATGCTTCAGCCACTTTTATAACATCTGATATTTCTCCCTTTTCAATACTTTCATTTAATGAAGCAGTATCAACTAATCCTAATATTTCAAGCCAATTTTTGTATTCATAGAAAGCTTGGAAGAGTTTAACAATTTCCTTAAACTCACTGAGTCTGCTTAAATCCTCTTCAGGGAGTATTAAAATGAAACCTGGCTGGTATAGTTTTAAGGAAAAGACTTTTAAATATCCTGTAGAGGGAACCAAAGGTAAATAGGAGTATTCATAGTGGTTATCAATTTTATAAAGCTGTATTTTGGAAAAGGGTATATACTTCAATAATCTTATTTTATCATCTTCTTTTCTTTCTTCGAAAATTTTAAGGGCTTCTTCCCTTGAGACCTCAATCTTTTCAATGGGAATATCTTTTTCTGCCAATTCTCTCATCTTATTTTCTATAATCTCTAAATCCTTAGTCTTTGGAACATAATTTTTAAATCTTCCATAGAGACTCTTGTGATAAGAGTGTTCCACAATTACTTTATGCTCTGGAAAGTCTAATTCACAGGCAAGATTTAATAGGAAAATATAACTTCTCTCTAAGACTCTTCTTCCAAAATTGTTTCTAACACCTAAAAAGTCTAATCTGACATCTTCCTGTATGAGATAGTTTAGATCCTCAATCTTTCCATTTACTCTAATGGCAACAGGATGATCACCATTTAGTAGCTCATTGAAGAGTTCTTTATATTTTGTGAGTAGATCTTTTGCCTGAATGGGATTTTCTTCTTGAATCTTTATTGCTCCTCTAATTTCTATATTTATCATTTTACCCTCCCTCTAAAAGAAATACTATTTCCTTTTTTACTCTTTAAAGTCTATAATATATCAAAAACAAATTTAAAGAAAGAGGTATAAGGGTATGAGAAAATTTTTAATTTTTCTGTTTCTTTTTGTTTTTTTAATTGTTTCCTTAAGCTTTGCTCAAACAAAGAATGTGAAATTATTGGGATTAGTTCCTGCTGTTGATATTGGAGAGGATGAGTATGGTTTAACGATGGTGGACGGTCTTTTCAGTATTACTTCCTTTGACGAATTTCCCAGTACCGATACTTTTATGGTTTATTCTCGTTGGTCAGGAGTAGGAGATCATAAAGTAAGAATACAGGTTGTAGATGAAGAAAATAATGTTTTAGGTGTAGATGAGAGGGATTTAAGCTTTGTTGAGGACAACAATACCTACTCTTTCTCTCATAACTTTGAAAACATAGTTTTTAAAGATCCTGGCATCTATTGGATTGAAGCATATTTAGATGAAGAAAAATATCAAAGGATACCACTTTTTGTAATCCTTAAGGAGAATTATTTAGACTATGCAGTAGAGGATAACAAACCTCTTTTGATTCTTTCTACACCAGCCTTAAAAGTTTATGATGATGAGTATGGTCTTCAGGCAATATCAGGAATATTTGAGTATTTTGGTTTTGATCAGTTTCCAGGAAAGGTGGATTACTTCATAATATCAAATACATGGTACTCGGGAGATGGTGTTTATAAACAGCATATAGAGTTATTGGATCCAGATAAAAATATAATTTATAAATCAGAACCTCAGGATATAGAGACTGCACCTGAAAGTATAATTGCTCTTTATGATGAACTCCAAAATATTGAATTTACTAAACCAGGTATCTATGAAGTAAAGGTATATTTAGATGAGGATTTGGTGCTATCTTATCCTATAGTTGTTAAAGAGCTTGAGGAATAAATCTTTCTTATGAGGGAGAGAGCTTATCTTTTCCTCTTTATAGGAATTATAGCTATGGCAACTGCCTCTATCTTTATAAGACTTGCACAGGCTCCTCCCTTAATTATTGCCGTTTATAGATTAATAATATCTTCTCTAATTCTTGGCTTAATCTATGGGAAGAAGATAGAGTTTAAATGGGACGCTATTCCATTAATGATAATTTCGGGTATATCCTTGGGAATTCACTTCTATACATGGATATCCTCTGTACTTCTTACATCTGTGGCGAATGCGGTAGTTTTAGTGAACACAAATCCCATATTTATTGTTCTTCTTTCTTTAATCATTGATAAAAAGAAACCACCAGCTCACTATTTTCTCTCCTTATTTTTTGTAATTATTGGGATGATACTTATAACCAATAATGATATAAACTTAGCCTTGGGCAAGGGAGAATTGTTGGCTATTATAGGTGGTTTTTGTATGGCTGTTTACCTTTACATTGGAAATAAAGTTTCTAATAAAGTTTCCTTTATAACCTATATTACATTGGTTTATTCAACAGCTTCCATTTTTCTTTTTATCATAAACCTTTTTTCTTCTTATCCTCTTTTTAACTATCCACTTAAGACCTACTTTTTTATTCTTTTGCTTGCTTTAATTCCTCAATTAATTGGTCATTCTTCTGCAAATTATGCAATTAGAATTTTACCTCCAAGCTCTGTAGCATTAATGATTTTAGGGGAAAATGTTTTTGCTACAATCTTTGCATATATCTTCTTAAAAGAGAGTATATCTCTTCTGCAAGCCTTTGGAATGATTATTATCTCTTTTGCTATTTTTTATAACTCTCTTAAGGAGAGGGAGGCTATCTTATGAGAGTCTTAATAACTGGGTCCAGTGGCTTTTTAGGACAATACTTTGTTAATGCTTATAGGGATGAGGAGTTAATTCCCATTACCCATAAGGATATGAATTTGGAAGATATAGAAACTATTGAGAGAATAATAGGTTTAAAGCCTGATTTAGTGATTCATCCTGCAGCTATTCGCTCTCCTGATCTATGTGAGGAAAAACCTGAAGAGGCTTGGAAGGTCAATGCTCTTGGAACAAAACATGTGGCAATAGCATGTGGTATTTTAGATATTCCATTAGTTTATACAAGTACTGATTATGTTTTTTCGGGAGAAAAAAGATCCCCTTATACAGAGTTTGATGAACCAAAACCTATAAATGTCTATGGAAAAACAAAGCTGGAAGGAGAAAGATTTGTTAAGGATTTTTGCAAAAAGCATTTTATTATACGAACCTCTTATGTTTTTGGTGAATTAGGAAATAATGCTTTAACCCAAATATATAACTCTTTGAAGGAAGGAAAAGATTTGTATTTGAGTAATTATCATTTTGCCTCTTGTACTTATGCAGGAGATTTAGTTAGAAAGGTAAAAGAGCTTACTGATAAAAACCTATATGGTACTTATCACATTGTAAATAAAGGAATCATAACAAGGTATGATTTTGCCTGTAAAGTGTGTGAGATTTTAAATATCCCAAAGGCTAAGGTTATTCCTCTAAATCCAGAGACCTTTAAAACTCCAGCTCCAAGACCTCTTTATTCGGTTTTAAGCAATTTTGTTTTAAGTCTTTATGGAATGGATGATCTTCCACCCTTTGAAGAATCTCTTTTCAGAAGCATTAGTAATTTAACTCAGAAAAAATTTTAAGATATAATATTGGTATGTCAGGATTTATATTAGTATCTGAGTTCAAGCCTTGTGGGGATCAACCTCAAGCTATAGAGAAATTGACTGAAGGAGTTAAAAAGGGGCTAAAATTTCAGACCTTAGTAGGAGTTACAGGGTCTGGTAAGACCTTTACTATGGCTAATGTTATTGCAAATGTCCAAAAACCTACTCTGGTTATAGCCCCTAATAAAACCTTAGCTGCTCAACTCTATAGCGAATTTAGAGATTTTTTCCCTTATAACGCAGTGGAATATTTTGTTAGCTACTATGATTATTATCAGCCAGAAGCTTATATCCCTCAAACGGATACTTATATTGAAAAGGATGCGGATATAAATGATAGAATTGATAGATTAAGACATAGTGCAACAAGTGCTCTTCTTAGTAGAAGAGATGTAATTGTGGTTGCAAGTGTATCTTGTATATATGGATTAGGTTCTCCAGAAGATTATGAGAAAATGGTCTTTAGGATAAAATTAGGGGAGGAGTTTCCCAGGGAAAAGCTTTTAAGGAAGTTGGTAAAACTGCAGTATCAGAGGAATGATTATGAATTTGCAAGAGGAAAATTTAGGGTAAGAGGAGATATTGTTGAAGTATTTCCCATTGGTTCTGAAACGGCTATTAGGGTTGAGTTTTTTGGAGACTATGTGGAGAGAATTTCTGAGATAGACCCTATAAGTGGTAAAAGAATTGTTGACTATAATGAAGTTTGGATATATCCAGCAACCCACTACATTGCTCCTGAAGAAAAGATAGAGAGGGCAATAGAATCTATAAAGAGAGAGTTACAAGAGAGAGTTGCAGAATTGATATCTCAGGGGAAAGTTACAGAGGCTAAAAGATTAGAATCTCGTACCCTTTATGATTTGGAGCTTATACAGGAGACAGGATACTGCAAAGGGGTTGAAAATTATTCTCGACATTTTGATGGTAGACAGCCAGGTGAGCCTCCTTACACATTATTAGACTATTTCCCCGATGATTTTCTTATATTTATTGATGAATCACACCTTACTATTCCTCAACTAAGGGCTATGTATAATGGGGACAGATCAAGAAAATATAATCTCGTAGAATATGGATTTCGCCTTCCTTCTGCCTATGATAACAGACCCTTAACTTTTGAGGAGTTTTTAGAAAGAGTAAATCAAGTGATATTTGTGTCTGCGACTCCTGCAGACTTCGAATATAGTGTTTCAGAACAGGTGGTAGAACAGCTTATAAGACCAACAGGACTTTTGGATCCTGAGATTGAAGTTCATCCAACGAAGGGACAGATTGATCATCTTATATCTCAAATAAAAGAAGTGGTGGGGAGAGGAGAGAGGGTTTTAGTTACTACACTAACTAAAAGGACAGCGGAAGATTTGGCGGAGTATCTATCTGATTTGGGAATGAAGGTAACTTATTTACACTCCGAGATAGAAACCCTGGAAAGAACAGGTATTCTTCAAGATTTAAGGGCAGGGAAATTTGATGTTCTTGTTGGTATAAATTTACTAAGGGAGGGATTGGACCTTCCTGAGGTTTCTTTAGTAGCCATCTTAGATGCAGATAGGGAAGGATTCTTAAGATCTGAGAGATCTCTAATACAGATTATGGGAAGAGCAGCAAGAAATGTTAATGGAAAGGTTATTATGTATGCAGATGAGATTACTGATTCAATGGCAAGAGCGATTGCAGAAACGGAAAGAAGAAGGAGAATCCAGATGGAATATAATAATAAGCATGGAATAGTGCCAAGAACTATAAAGAAGTCTTTGAAGGAAGTTTTTCAATTTGCAGAGGCAGTTATGGAGAACAAAGTGGATTATAAAACAATTTCCCAGGAATTAGAGGTAGAGGAGATAGAAGAGATGATTAAGGAGCTGGAAAAGGCTATGTATGAAGCCTCTGCCAATCTTGATTTTGAAAGAGCTATTCAATTAAGAGACCAAATTAAAGAATTAAAGGATATAATTAAAAAGAAGAGTAGGATATGAGCGAAAAGTTCATAAGGATTAGAGGGGCAAGGGAACATAATCTTAAAAATATAAATTTGGACATTCCAAGGAATAAGCTTGTAGTATTTACAGGAATTAGTGGATCTGGAAAATCTTCTTTGGCTTTTGATACCATTTATGCTGAAGGACAAAGAAGATATGTAGAATCCCTTTCTACCTATGCAAGGCAGTTTTTAGGACAATTAAATAAGCCAGATGTAGATTTTATAGAAGGACTTTCTCCTGCTATCTCTATTGATCAAAAAACTGTTATTAAAAATCCTCGTTCTACCGTAGGTACAGTAACTGAGATTTACGATTATTTTAGACTTTTATATGCTAATATTGGAAAACCTCATTGTCCAAATTGTGGTATAGAAATATCCGCCCAATCAGTAGAACAAATAACAAACAGAATATTGGAATTTCCAGAAGGAACAAGAATCCAAGTATTGTCACCAGTGGTTAGAGGAAGGAAGGGAGAATATAAAAAGTTATTAGAAAATCTAAGAAAACAGGGATTTTTAAGAGTAAAAATTGATGGCGAAATGTATTCTTTAGATGATGAAATTGAACTGGATAAAAATAAAAAGCATGATATTTCTGTAGTTATTGATAGATTAATAATAAAACCCGATATAAAGAGTAGGTTATTTGAAGATATTGAATTATCTTTAAAGTTGAGTGAAGGATTAGTTTTAATCGAGGAAATAGGAGAGGAAGGGATAAAGGAGCATCTATTTAGTGAGAATTTTGCATGTCCCATCTGTGGATTTACCTTTGGAGAAATATCTCCAAGATTCTTCTCTTTTAACAGCCCCTATGGAGCATGTCCTGCCTGTAGTGGTCTTGGAGGAAAAAAGGAGTTTGATCCTGATCTAATTCTTGATTTGGAAAAGTCTATAAATGAGGGGGCAATTGTTCCTTGGGGAAAAGATATAAGCCCTTATTATAAAATTCTTCTCAGTAATTTAGGTAAGAAATTGGGTTTTTCCTTAGATGTACCTTTGAAGTTTTTTAGTGAAAAACAGATAAATGCTCTCTTGTATGGTGTTCCATACGCTATTTATGTGGAATATCCTGATTGGGAGATAGAGGGGTATAGACATTTTGAAGGATTAATTAACATATTTATGAAGAGATATCAGGAGACAGATTCGGAAGAGATAAAGGACTACTTTGAAAAATTTATGGTTTTTTCTCCTTGTAGTGAATGTGGAGGAAAAAGATTAAGAAAAGAAGCCTTGGCTGTAACCGTAGGAGGAAAAAATATTGCTGAGATAAGCAGTTTAACAGTTTTAGAACTTAAAGATTTCCTTCTAAACCTAAGTCTTACAGAGAAAGAAAGATATATTGCAGAGCCCATATTAAAAGAGATCATTCAAAGACTAAACTTTCTCATTGAGGTAGGTTTAGATTACCTTACTTTAGATAGATCCGCAGATACATTGTCAGGTGGAGAATCCCAAAGAGTGAGATTAGCAACACAGATTGGGTCTGGTCTTGTAGGAGTAATTTATGTTTTGGATGAGCCAAGTATTGGATTGCATCCAAGGGATAATAAGAGATTGATTGATACTTTAAAGAATTTAAGGGATCTTGGGAATACAATATTAGTAGTGGAGCATGATGAAGAGGTTATAAGATCTGCAGATTTTATAGTAGATATGGGACCTGGAGCAGGAGAGCATGGTGGTGAGGTTGTAGTAGCTGGAACATTAGAGGAGGTCTTAAAACACCCAACTTCTATAACTGCCCAGTATTTAAGAGGAGATAAGATGATTAAGATACCTAAGGTTAGAAGAAAAGGTAATGGTAGGTGGTTGGAGATAAAATCCGCCCATGCAAGAAATCTAAAAAATATAGATGTAAGAATTCCATTGGGTACCTTTGTATGTCTTACTGGTGTTTCAGGATCTGGTAAGAGCACCTTGGTAGAGGAGGTTATATATCCTGCATTGCAGAAGGCTATATATGGAAAAAAGATAAGGGGTAAGTATTATGAAGAAATAAAAGGAACTGAGTATATAGATAAGGTTATAATAATTGATCAATCTCCAATTGGAAGAACTCCACGTTCTAATCCTGCTACATATATCGGGGTTTTTACAGATATAAGAGAACTTTTTGCAGAATTACCTGAATCCAAGATGAGGGGTTATAAACCTGGAAGATTTAGCTTTAATGTTAAAGGGGGAAGATGTGAAAATTGTCATGGAGAAGGTGTTATAAAGGTAGAGATGCATTTCCTTCCAGATGTTTATATACCTTGTGAGGTTTGTAAAGGTAAGAGATATAATAGTGAAACCTTAGAAATTACTTATAAAGGGAAAAATATAGCGGATGTTCTTGATATGAGTGTGGAGTATGCTTTGGAGTTTTTTGATAAGATACCTTCTATAAAGAGAAAGCTTCAAACTCTATATGATGTTGGATTAGGATATATAAAGTTGGGACAGCCTGCTACAACTCTTTCTGGAGGAGAGGCTCAAAGAATTAAGCTTGCTGCTGAGCTTTCCAAGAAGAGTACAGGGAGAACCTTTTATATCTTAGACGAGCCAACTACAGGACTTCATTTCGCAGATGTAGAAAAGCTTGTGGATCTTCTTCATCGATTGGTAGATTTAGGTAATACTGTTCTTGTGATTGAACATAACTTGGAAGTTATTAAAACTGCGGATTATATAATAGATTTAGGTCCAGAAGGGGGCGAAAGGGGAGGAGAAATAGTGGCGGAGGGAACTCCAGAGGAAGTTGCCCAGAATCCAAGGTCTTATACAGGTCAATTTTTAAAGAAGATTCTTTTTTCTGAGAGGAGTATCTTAGTATGACGGGCATATTACCGATTTATAATGGTTATTTGGTGGTTTTTTATGAGGATAGGGTTGTTAAGAAAATCTTTTGGCAAGAGGATTATATAGATGGTTATGAAAAATTCCCCTATTTTAATCTTTTTAAATCCTATTTTGAAGGAGAAAGAGTAGATTTTTCTAATATTCCATTGGATTATTCTCAAGTTCCCTATTTCTACAAAAAAGTTTACGAGGTTGCAAGAGAAATACCCTATGGTAATGTTATATCCTATAAGGGATTAGCAGAAAAATTGGGGGATATAAAGAAAGCAAGGGCGGTTGGACAGGCGATGGCTAAAAACCCCTTTTTAATTGTAGTTCCCTGCCATCGGGTAATAAAAAGTAATGGGGAATTAGGTGACTTCAGCTTAGGTATTGATTTTAAAAGGAAATTACTTAATTTAGAAGGAGTTAGGGTGGAGGATTTGAAATGGAGAAGATCTTAGCTTTGGATATTGGGGGAACTAAGATTGCGGTTGGAAGATTTAGTAAGGATGGTACTTTGGAGAGAAAAATAGTGTTTAGTACTCAGCCTGAAAGAGGATATAAAAAGATTCTTGAGGAAATTGTTAGTAGCTTAAAAATGCTTGAAGAGGAGAAAGTTATTGCTATTGGTGTTGGATGTGCAGGACCCTTAGATAGTAAGGAGGGAATTATTTATTCTCCACCAAACCTTCCAGGTTGGGATGCTGTGCCCTTAAAAAAAGATTTAGAGAATGCTCTTAATCTCCCAGTATTCTTAGATAATGATGCAAATGCGGCAGGATTAGGAGAGTATTATTTTGGTGCTGGAAAAGGTGTAAGAAATATGGTTTATATTACTGTAAGCACAGGAATAGGAGGAGGAATAATTATTGATGGAAAGATTTTGCATGGACAAAGGGATAGTGCAGGGGAGGTCGGGCATCAGACGATTCTTCCTGATGGTCCCCTTTGTAATTGTGGGAATAGGGGATGCTTAGAAGCTCTTGCATCAGGTACCGCCATTGCAAAAAGAGCGGAGTCTGCTATTTTAGCTGGAGAGGATACCATACTAAAAGAGCTTAGTAAAAGAGAGAAAATATCTGCAAAATTGGTAAGAGAGGCATATCTTAAAGGGGACAAAGTTGCGGAAAGAATTTGGTTCTCATCCTTGGAATATTTAGGAATAGGAGTTGCTAATATAATAACCATTTTAAGCCCTGAAAGAGTAGTATTAGGAGGGGGTATAACTAATGCGGGGGAAGAGGTTTTAGAAGTAGTAAAAAGGGTAGTAAGAGATAGAGTAAAGCTTGTGCCAGTAGAAAAAGTGGAGATAGTTAAATCAAAATTAGGAGAGGATATAGGACTTTATGGGGCACTTGCTGTAGCCTTAGATAATATAGGAAAATAGGGAGGAGTTCCTCCCTATTTTGTTGGACTAAAGAAAGGAATAGGAGTTACCTGTTGAAGTTCTTTTTGTTTTACAACTTTTCCTTGAGGTAGAGTTCTTAATTTGCTTACTTGTAAGTTTTGGTTTATTTTAATATCCAGCCAAACCATTTCCATATATAATTTTTGCTCAATATCATAAATCTTTAATCTTACTGGTTTCATTTCATCCTTTGTAATATAAAGCTCAAAGTAGGACATTTGCGTTTTTAACTCAGGAGTATTAGGTTTCCCAACAATTTTATACAATTTCTGATTTTTTTCTACCACCTCGGAGACATCAAAGGAAAAATCACTTTCTTTCCCACTTACTCCAGGTATGTTTAAAATTGAAGAGGTCATTGTTCCTGTTTGGGTTAGATCACTTTCTAATATTTGTTTTGTGGATGGCATATATATTCTAACCAATTTCTTTTCATTATCTATTAGTATGATCTGTCCTGCAAAGAGAGCAGGTTCAAGAAAGTTTATTCTTACTACTTGTGGAGAAGAAATATAGTACATTTCCATGGTCATTTTTTGGGATATAGCCTCACCCTTAGAGGAGTAAGAATAAATGGTTATAGAAAATTTCATTTGCAAGTCCTTTGCAGAGGACCATTTTGCTTGCATATCCTTTAATATATTCTCTCCAGATACCTGGGCTAAGATGGGACTAATTAAAAAGATAAGGATAAATAGAATTAAACTAATTTTTCTCATGGCTTATACCTCCATTAATACTGATATGAAATTTTTAGGCCAATGGTCTGGCTCTCATCCAACAAGTTTCCTGTTAATTCTCTATTAGTATAGTATTGCCAATAAATACTTCCTACCAATGCTCCTTCAAGAGTTGGAAAGTTTATCTGTACTTTTTGAGTAAAGTTGTAATTCTTAGACAAGAAATATTCTAAATTAGAAAGAATTTCTAAGTTTATAAAATCCGAGAGTTTCCATTCTAAAGAGGTTCCTGCTTTAATCCTTCCTATACCATTCTCAAAATTATGGAAATATCCTAAGGAGAAACTGGTGTTTGCTTCTAAGGTTAATGGAAACCTAATATATGCTTCCCCTCCAAACTCTCCAGGATATATATCTGTTAGATCTAAGTTCTCCTTGTGGTTTGAGCCTAAGTAAGCCATAAAGTACAGATTACCTACACCTAACTCTCCTTTTAAAGCTCCACTTAAATAAAGCTGGTTTCTTTTCATAAGGATGGAAATTTCTTCTGATACAGAAGTTGTTCCTAAGGGTAAATTTCCAAAAATATTGATTTTATGGAGGAGATTTATATCAAATAGATAGTTCCCTGAATAGGAGGATATAGAAAAATTCCCTATATTATACTGACTTATAGCTCTTTGCCATCCCAAAGTTGTTATCTTTTCGTAATTTTCCAAGTCTTCTCCAGATAGTAAATATATTTCATCACTTTGAATATAAAGTCCTAAAAAGCCTCCCTTAAATTCTAAATTTTTGGTATAAAAATTCAAGTTAGGATAAAAGTAGCCATAGATTCCTCTAAGATATGGAGTTTGAATCCCAATTCTATACTTGAAATATTCGTCTTTTCCTAAATAAAGGCTGAAACCTAAGGAATCGTCCCACCACCTTTCAAGTAGAAAGCTATATTTCTGTAAAGATTCACTTAAGCCTGAATAGACTTCTGTACTTAATTCTAAAATTCCCCACTCACTTGCAAAGCTTACGCTCACTAAAAAACCTATAATTAATAAGAAGAAGTAAAATCTCCTCATACTCTCCTCCCAAGTTTTGACATATTCATTATTTCTTTTTATAATCCAAAAGAGAAAATAAAGCAAGTTTTTATTATGGAAAGAGAAAGAAAAGAGACATTTTGGCTACTTCTCCTGATAATATTAGACTTTATAAGTCTACTACTTTCTGTCCCTTTTGCCTATTATATTAGATTCAATTTTCTTACAAAAATTCCCCAGCTCTATTTACCAGAAAGAGATTTTCCAGAATTTTTTCCATATTATTTTTATCTAACCTTTATCTTCGCTTTATTAACCATTTTTCTACTATTCGTAAATAGAGCTTACGAGTATAAACATTATCTTACATTTAAGCCTGTATTTATCTCTTCATCCTTTTCTATATTTATTCTTTCTTTTCTCTCCTTCTTTTATAGAGATTTTTCTTTTTCCCGTCTCATATTTATTCTAACTGGCTTTTCCTCTCTATTTCTCCTTTTTATAAATAGAATTTTTATATTTATCTTGAGATGGGGAATTTTTAAGCTTGATAAAAATTTAAACAAGGTTGCAGTTATAGGAGAAAATGAAATATCAAATATTCTTTTAGATTTTTGGAATAAAAATTCGTGGATAGGCTATAAGGTAGTAAAAGCTTTGCCAGATTTGTCTGGACTAAGGGATTACTTGGATAAATCTCCTGATTTGGATGAGATAGTTATAACTCAATCGGTAAAAAGTGAGGAGATATTGGAGCTTTTGGATATATCTCGTAAAAAGGGAATAATTATAAAAATAGTTCCAGAGCTTTACCTTCTTTTTGGCTCAAACATTGTTTTTGATGAAATTAGCGGAATACCAATAGTAAGAATAAAGACTTCTCGGCTTGAGGGTTGGCAAGGATATATTAAGGAGATTATGGATATTTTTATAGCTACTCTGGGTCTTGTACTCTTTTCTCCTCTTATGATTGTTATTGCCCTTTTAATAAAGTTAGACTCTGAGGGACCTATTATTTACAAACATAAGAGAGTAGGAAGATATGGGAGAGATATATATATTTGGAAGTTTAGAACCATGTATAAGGATGCAGACAAGATTTTAGAGCAATATCCTCAACTAAAGATGGAATTTGAGAAGAATTTCAAGCTGAAGAACGATCCAAGGGTAACAAAAATAGGAAGATTTTTAAGAAAATGGAGTTTGGATGAAATTCCACAATTATTCAATATTCTTAAGGGAGAGTTGAGTGTTGTAGGACCAAGACCTGTTACGAGGAAAGAGTTGGAGAAATATGGAAATTTTGCAGATGAGATTTTGAGAGTTAAACCAGGACTTACAGGACTTTGGCAGGTAAGTGGAAGGAGCGATTTAGATTATGCAAGAAGGGTGCAGTTAGATTTATACTATATCCAAAATTGGTCTTTAGCTTTGGATTTAGAAATTATTCTTAAGACAATTCCAGCGGTGATTCTTGGAAGAGGAGCCTATTAGTATGGTATAATTTTAAAATATGAAGACCTTAGAGAGCAAAGTCTTGGTTTTAAATAGCAATTATGAGCCCTTGGATGTATGTACTGTGAAGAGGGCTATATCCCTTATTATACAGAAAAAAGCGGAGGTTGTGGAGCAAAATAGTGGAATTATTGTTTCTCCGTCTACTTATTTTGTGATTCCTTCTGTGATTAGGCTCCTTTATTTTGTGAGAAGACCAAGATTAGAATTGAAACTATCAAGAAAGGGAATATTTATAAGGGATAATTATACATGTCAGTATTGTGGGAAAAAAGGTGGGGAAATGACTATTGATCATGTTATACCAAAAAGATTAGGCGGAAAATCGGTTTGGGAGAATTTAGTTTGTGCTTGTAAGGAATGTAATAAGAAAAAAGGAGATAAAACCTTGGAGGAGGCAAAAATGAAGCTTTTGAGGGAGCCTAAGCCTCCAAAGTATATTCCCTATTTTAGATTAATGAAATATTTGGAGTTAGAGGAAAATGAAGAGTGGCGTAAATATTTTTTCATGGATTCATAGTTTTGATGGCTTGTTTACAAAGTTTATGTATTCATTACTTTATATTTTTATTGCCTATTTATTATTTAAATTTCTTAACTATTTAATAAATAGGTCTTTAAAATTAGCACTGAGTAAAGATCTTCCAGAAAGTCATAGAAGAAGCATTCTCACCTTCTATAGACTCTTACAGAACTTATTAAGATATTCTTTTATAATTTCTGTTATTTTCATCATTCTTAACTTTTTTGGTCTTGATGCAAAGACTATTTTAGCAAGCTTGGGGATTGCAAGTTTTGCTGTAGCCTTTGGGGCTCAAAATCTTATAAAAGATTTTGTATCTGGCTTCTTCTTACTCTTAGAAAGAGCTATTAATGTTGGAGATTTTGTAGAGATTGGTGGGATAGAGGGGACCGTTGAGGATATAAGTATAAGGTCTACTAAGTTGAGATCTTTTGATGGAACTTTATATGTGATACCTAATGGGCAAATAAACACCATTAGAAACTATGGGGCGGATTATAATAATGCAGTTATAAAGTTGATAATACCAGCAAAACTTCCTCCAAAGAAAGGATTAGAATTAGTTAAAGAAATTTCTCAAAAATTAAGAGAAAGAGATGATAAAATTCTCGAGGATCCAAAGGTTTTAGGTATTACAGGATACGGTGGCGGAAAATATGAGGTTTTAGTAGTTATAAAAACGAAGGCTGGAGAAAGGTGGAGAATAGAAAGGGAAATGCGATTTGAATTGCTCGATGCTTTAGAAAAATTGGGGGTTATAGAACTCATATGAAAAGTTGGCATACTCTTTCCATTGAGGAAGTGGCAGAAGAGTTAAATACTGATATTGAAAAGGGACTTTCCAAAGAAGAAGTTGCAAGAAGACAAAGTTTATATGGGAAGAATACTCTTCCTGAGAAGCCTCCTGCTACTTTTTTAAAGGTTTTTCTAAGTCAGTTTAAAGAATTCCTTACAATAATTCTTCTTGTTGCAACTTTTATTTCTCTTCTATTAGGCGAAGTTAAAGATGCTATAGCCATTTTTGTCATAGTTATAATCAATGCTTTATTAGGTTCGATACAAGAATTTAAGGCTGAAAAAACCTTATCAAGCATTAAAGCTCTTACTAATCCAAGTGTGAAAGTAATTAGAGAGGGAAAGATAGAGGAAGTCTTGTTGGAAGATTTAGTACCAGGAGATATAGTGATTTTGGAGGAAGGGGAGAAAATCCCTGCAGATATAAGATTTATAGAGACAAATAACATCCAAATAGATGAATCTATTCTTACAGGAGAATCTATTGCAGTGAGAAAAGATGCAAGTTTTGTGGGAAGTGAAGATTTAGATTTAGGAGAACAGTACAATATGGGCTTTAAAGGAACTTATATAATAGCGGGAAAAGGATTAGGAATTGTTGTTGGGACTGGTGAAAACACAGCTCTTGGAAGGATAGCTAAGCTTTTATCAGAAATGAAAGAGGAACCTACTCCTCTTCAGCGAGAACTGGAAAGGTTGGGAAAACAGATATCTCTTTTAATATTATCCTTAGTTTTTATACTTTTAATAATTGGTATTGTACAAGGAAGAAATTTGCTTGAAATGTTTATGACCTCTGTAAGTTTGGCAGTTGCTGCTATCCCAGAAGGATTACCAACTGTTATTACCATACTTCTTGCCATAGGAGTTCAGGAGATGGCAAGAAGAAAAGCTGTAGTTAGAAGGCTCTCTGCTGTAGAGGCTCTTGGGGCTACTACTGTTATATGTACTGATAAAACAGGTACTTTGACAGAAAATAAAATGGAGCTTGTCAAGATAAGTACTATTGATAAATCCTATAATAAAAAGGAATTTTCAGAGAGCATTAATGATATCTTTGATATTTTAGAAATCAGTGTGCTTAGTAGTAGTGTAAGAAGGAAAGAGAAGGAATATTTAGGGGATCCTTTGGATATTGCAATTTATAGAACTGCGGAGTCCTTAGGTATATTATCTCAAGCTTTAGATGGTAAAGAAAGAATTCAGGAGATTCCCTTTGATTCTAAAAGAAAAAGAGTATGCATAATTTATAAGGATAACAAAGATAGTAAGTATATTGTAGCTTTAAAAGGAGCTCCTGAGGGTATATTAGAAAAGAGCAAGTATATTAAAATAAGAAATGAAATAATGCCAATTGATGAAGATTTGCGAAAAAAATTGACAGAGATTCAAATAAATTTAGCAAAAGATGGACTTAGGGTTTTAGCAGTAGCAAAAAGGATTCTTGATACTTTGGATGTTAATAATATTGAAGAAGATTTAATATTCTTAGGGTTTATTGCCTTCTTAGATCCATTAAGGGAAGAAGTAAAAGAAGCAATTGAACTTTGTTCTCAAGCTGGAATTAAGCCTATAATCGTTACGGGAGATTATCTATGGACTGCAAGGAAGATAGCTAAAGATTTAGGTATAGATATAGAGAATAGGAAGGCATATCAAGGGGAGGATTTAAAAGAAAAGAATATATTTGATAGGATTGATTGGGATAACGTAGCATTATTTTCTCGAGTACTTCCTGAACATAAAATGGAAATTGTTAAAAGATTGAAGGAAAAAGGAGAAATTGTGGCAATGACTGGAGATGGGGTAAATGATGCTCCAGCTTTAAAGACTGCGGATATAGGAGTAAGCATGGGAAATAGAGGAACCGAGGTAGCAAGAGAAGCATCAGATTTAGTTTTGCTTGATGATAGTTTTGCTACAATCGTAAAGGCAGTTGAGGAAGGTAGAAGGATCTTTGACAACATTAGGAAAGTAACTTACTATTTATTTTCTTGTAATATTAGTGAGGTTTTTGTTGTGGCGGTAAGTGTCTTATTGAGATTTCCTTTACCTCTAACCCCTTTGGAACTCTTATGGATAAACCTTATTACTGATGGTTTCCCTGCATTAGCGTTGGGAATGGAGCCTGCAGAAGAAGATTTAATGAAAAGAAAACCTCGTCCTATAAATGAGGGAATTCTT
The DNA here is from genome assembly GCA_002878375.1 of Dictyoglomus sp. NZ13-RE01. Lineage (NCBI taxonomy): Bacteria > Pseudomonadati > Dictyoglomota > Dictyoglomia > Dictyoglomales > Dictyoglomaceae > Dictyoglomus > Dictyoglomus sp. NZ13-RE01. The sequence continues at coordinate 36,576 of NIRF01000011.1, read as the reverse complement.
ACAGGAAGACTATGGAGAAGAATTATAATTGATGGATTAATCATGGGATTTGGCTCTTTACTTATCTTCTATTGGGGATTAAGGACAGGTGATATCAATTTTGCAAGAACAGTTGCCTTTTCCACATTAGTTTTTTCTCAATTGTTCCAGGCTTTAGCTTTATCTATAAGGAGAGCAAAGTCAATTAAAGGACTTTTTAGTAATATGTATTTGGTTTCCGCCTTTGTTTTTTCCTTCGCCTTACAAGTGTTAATCCTCTATACTGAGGCTGGGAAAAAATTTTTTAACCTTAGTTCTCTTAGTATTAATGATTTCATATTAATTTTAATTGTCTCCATAATTCCTTTAATCAAACATCTGGGAGAGAAAATTTATGAAAAGATTTTTTAGGGAACTTATAATTTATATTTTTAGTTTCTTAATTGTTTTTTTCCTTGCAACACAGCTTTTTTCTATTGAAAAGGTTCCTAATGTAGTTGTGAAGAGAGAAGAAAGTATAGTTCCTGAAAAGAAAACAGAAATTAGTCCGCCTCCTGAAAAGCCGAAACAGGAAATTACACAAACGGAGACAGTAAAACAAAAGAGTGAATCTGAAACTTACACACAAATTGTATATGAAGTAAAAGTTGGAGATACAATTATAGGAATCGGTCAAAAATTTTCTATTAATTGGAGAGAATTGGCAAGAATTAATAATTTGAAGGACCCAAATAAGCTTTATGTAGGTCAAAAATTAATTATTCCAGTAAAAAAAGATTAAAATACTTGATATAAGAGTTTTCATTTGTTATAATTTTTTTAAAGGATGCGGACGTAGCTCAGTCGGTAGAGCGAGGGACTGAAAATCCCTGCGTCGGTGGTTCGATTCCACCCGTCCGCACCATAAATAAGAAAATTAAATTTTGGGTAATAATTACAGAATTTGAAACTAAAAATAATTCACATAGATCTTAAAAAGGTTTTTCACTTCTTAAGCGCCCGTAGCTCAGTAGGACAGAGCAGCGGTTTCCTAAACCGCGTGTCGGGGGTTCGAGTCCCTTCGGGCGCACCATTTCCGGAATACTCGCATTTACCCCATGCTTCAATATACCTATGCTTGGAGGTGATAAGTTCCAACTAATTGGTGTCTCGCATTATACTACTTTTCTGTTTTATTATAAAAGTCCAGATAAAATAAGGAGGTCTGAAAGATGGCGGATGTAAAACTTGAAGGTGTAACTAAAAAGTTTGGAGATGTAGTTGCAGTCAATAATGTAAATCTTGATATCCAAGATAAAGAGTTTATTGTTCTTGTTGGTCCATCTGGTTGTGGGAAGACCACAACTCTTAGAATGATTGCAGGCTTAGAAGAGGTTACTGAAGGTAAAATTTATATTGGCGGAAGATTGGTCAATGATGTCCCCCCAAAGGATCGCGATATTGCAATGGTATTCCAAAATTACGCTCTCTATCCCCATATGACAGTTTACGACAATATGGCTTTTGGCTTAAAGCTTAGAAAGTTCCCAAAAGACGAGATTGATAGAAGAGTTAAAGCTGCAGCAGAGATGTTAGGAATCGAAAACCTTCTTAAGAGAAAGCCAAAAGAGCTCTCTGGTGGTCAGAGACAAAGAGTAGCTCTTGGTCGTGCTATTGTAAGAGAGCCAAAAGTCTTCTTAATGGATGAGCCTCTTTCTAACTTAGACGCAAAATTGAGAGTGCAAATGAGGGCAGAATTGAAAAAATTACAAAGAAGCCTTGGAGTTACCACAATATACGTAACCCACGACCAAACCGAAGCAATGACCATGGGAGATAGAATTGTGGTGATGAAGGATGGAGTTGTACAACAGGTAGACGATCCTCTAACAGTATATGAGAAGCCCAACAATGTATTTGTAGCAGGTTTTATTGGTAGTCCTCCTATGAATTTTATAGATGCAGAATTGGATAGCAATGCAAAATTCCTGAATTTAGGAAGTATAAAGCTTGGAATTCCACAAGATATGCAAAGTTTTGTGGCAGATAAAGCCAAGAGTTATTTAGGAAAGAAAGTAATTCTTGGGGTTAGACCCGAGCATATTTATGATGTTAATCTTATAAAGACTGAGGATATTATATTAGAGGACGTTGCAGAAATGAGAATAGAAGTTTTGGAGCCAATGGGAACAGAAGTTTACCTTTATCTTGTAGAGGGACCTGTGAGTGTAGTGGCAAGAGTGGGCTCCGAAACAAAAGCAAGGATGGGAGAAAGAGTAAGAGTAATGTTTGATTTAAGAAAGATGCATCTCTTTGATCCAGTAACTCAGATGGCTATAATCTAAAATTGAATGAGAAGATTAAGGAAAAATCAAATTAGAAGAAGGGGGAAGAAAAGCCCCCTTCTTCTGTTTATATATCAAAAATTTCTTTTGGAGGGAATCCAATGGTAAACATGTATTTTAATTTAGTTCTTCACTCTCATCTGCCATATGTTAAGAAAGCTGGAAGATGGCCCTTTGGAGAAGAATGGTTTTTTGAAGCAATGTTAGAGACTTATATTCCTCTCTCAATGGTATTTTATAACCTTAAAAACAAAGGAGTTGATTTTCATATTACATTGGGGGTTACGCCTGTACTTGCAGAGCAATTATATGATCCTTACATGATATATGAAACAGAAAAGTATATTGAGGAGAGGATATTATTAGCAGAAGAAGATTATGAAAATTTTAAGAAAGAGGGAAGAAAAGAAGCGGATTTATCAAGATTCTACATAGAATTTTATAAAAACATATTAAAAAACTTTAGGGAAAAATTCTCCAGGAATTTATTAAAATTTTGGGGAGACTTACAAAGAGAGGGCAACTTAGAGATAATTACAAGTTCTGCCACCCATGCTTATCTGCCACTATTAAGAAGACCTTCATCAATTTATGCACAGATTTTTACTGGAAAGGAAGCTTACAAAAGACATTTTAAGACAGAACCTAAAGGTATTTGGTTACCAGAGTGTGCATACAAACCTGGATTAGAGAAGTTCCTTGAGGAATTAGGTTTGAAATATTTCTTCGTAGATACACACTCTATTTTAGGGGGAGAAGCACTGAGCTATCCTGACTTTAAGAAGGTTGATATTGGAAGATCCATACTAAAACCATATTATGTAGCAGATAGTAATGTGGTAGTGTTTGGTAGGCATGAAAGAACAAGTATGCAAGTTTGGTCTGCAGAATGGGGATATCCTGGGGATGGGGTCTATAGAGAGTTCCATAAGAAGGCAGAAAAGTCAGGCATACAGTATTGGAGAATTGTATCAAAGAGTATAGATTTAGGTAAAAAGGAGCTTTACGAGCCCGAGGTGGCAAGAAATAGAGCCTTAGAACATGCAAAACATTTTGTTGGTTTATTGGAGGAAGAAGGAAAGGAAAATGAAGGTATAATAACTGCAATGTATGATACGGAACTTTTTGGGCATTGGTGGTTTGAAGGGATCATTTTCTTGGAGAAGGTATTTGAGCTTATAAACGAGAGCAAAATTGTAAAAAGTATTTCTCCAAGCAAATATTTAGAATTATACTCTCCTAAGGAGAAGATAAATATACCAGAATCTTCTTGGGGTAGAGGAGGAAAGCACGAGGTTTGGTTAAATAAAGATACGGAAGGATTGTGGGAAAAAATATATGAGGTAGAGGAGAAAATGGAAGAAATAGCCATGATAGATGCAAATTCTTTATGGGAGGAGAAAGTTTTAAAGCAGATGGCAAGAGAGAAACTTCTCTTAGAAAGTAGTGACTGGCCTTTTCTAATAACTACTGGACAAGCAAGAGATTATGGATATAATAGATTCTATCAACATCTTGATCATTTTAATAAGCTTTTAGGGCTTTTAAAAATTAAAGAGCCTAAAGTCGAAGAATTTTCTATATTGAAAAGTTTAGAGGAAAAAGATTCTTTATTCCCTTATATAGATTACAGGATTTTTAGAAGGAGGTAGTAAGTTATCAATGAGTAAAAAGGCTTATTTTGCCATTGGACTACATAATCATCAACCTGTAGGAAATTTTGATTTTGTAATGGAACGAGCTTATAACTTATGTTATAAACCCTTAATTGACTTTTTTATTAACAATCCCGATTTTATTTTCAGTATGCATTTTTCAGGTTATTTGTTCCTTTGGCTTGAAAAGAACCATCCAGAATATATTTCCTCTTTAAAAACTCTTGCAAATAGGGGACAGATTGAGTTCTTATCTGGAGGTTTTTATGAGCCCATTTTGTCAATTATTCCCAATGAGGATAAGATTCTCCAAATAAATAAAATGAATAAATATATTTGGAATAAGTTTGGTCAAAAACCGAGAGGTCTTTGGATGGCGGAAAGGGTATGGGAGCCTCATTTAGTTAAATATTTGTCTATGGCAGAAATAGAATATATAGTATTGGATGATGCCCATTTTCTATCCACAGGTTTGTTCCCTGAGAATTTGTTTGGTTATTATATAATGGAGGAGCAAGGATACACATTAAAAGTTTTCCCCATTAATATGAAGCTCAGATATCTTATACCCTTTCACTATCCCGATGAGATTATAAATTATATAAAAAACGCTACCTCTACAAGTGAAGATAAATTGGCTATTTATTTTGATGATGGGGAGAAATTTGGGCTTTGGCCCGATACATATAAAACAGTCTATGAGGATCGATGGCTGGATAATTTTTGGCAGGCTTTGAAGGAAAATTCAAAAGAAATAGGTCTTGTCCATTATGGAGATTATATAAATAAGTTTCCCCCTCTTGGAAGGATTTATCTTCCTACCGCCTCTTACAGGGAGATGATGGAATGGGTTTTATTCCCAGAAGCTCAAAAAGTATTGGAAGAACTAACAAATGAGGTTAAAGAGCAAGGCAAGTGGGATAAGTATTCTCCCTTTATCAGGGGAGGATTTTTCAGGAACTTTTTATCAAAGTATGATGAATCAAATCACATGCATAAAAGGATGTTATATGTAAGAAATAAGATTAAGAATATAGAAGATAATGAGAAAAGAGAATTGGCAATAGAAGAAATTTTGATGGCTCAAGCTAATGATGCTTATTGGCATGGAATCTTTGGTGGGCTTTATCTTCCTCATCTAAGATCTGCCATTTACTCCCATATTATTAAAGCGGAAAGTTTTATAGATTCTGATGAGATTTCTATTAAAAATATTGATTTTGATTGTGATGGAAGGGAAGAGATAATTTTGGAATCAAAATATTTTAATTTGTATTTTGCTCCTAATTTAGGGGGAGGGGTTTTAGAGTGGGATTACAAACCTGCCTCTTTTAATTTGACCGATACACTTACAAGAAGGAAAGAAGCATATCATGATAAGTTATTCCATATAAAAGATGAAGAGGGTAAAGGAAAGACGATTCATGAGCGTTGGGCAGTGAAGGAAGAAGGTTTAGAAAATCTACTCTTTTACGATAGTCATAGGAGAATTTCCTTCAAAGAATACTTTTTCGATACTGTACCTTCTATTATTTCTTTTTGGCATGGGAAGGAGAAGCCTTTATTTACATCCCTGGATGTACCTTTTACATGGAATATTGATAAAAATAAAGATTATGCAGTTTTAACTTTTAGTGGAGAAAAGGATGGAATAAAATTAGTTAAGAGCTTTATAGTTGATAACAATAAAAAGGACTTGGAAGTATTTTATTCTTTAGAAAATAATGCTTCTCAGAGTAGAGAATTTGTATTTGCATGGGAGATAGTATTAAACTTTTTAGCAGGAGAACATGAGGATTACTACTTCCAAGTGGATGGAGAAAAGTATTTGTTGAGGACGGTAGGAGAAAAGGAAATAGATTTTTGGCAAATAAAGACTCCCATATTAAATTTGGACTGTAGTTTAGATAGAAAGACCCTTTGGTATAGATATCCAGTGGAGACGGTTTCTCTTTCAGAGGAAGGTTTTGAAAGGGTATACCAAGGAAGCTCTCTTATTCATTTGTATAATGTTTATCTAAGCCCCAATGAAAAGTTTGTTGTAAGAGTGAAATTTACTGTCTATTAATCTTTGTAAGGTTTGGTGCGCCTGAGAGGATTTGAACCTCTATCCTCAGCTCCGGAGGCTGATGCTCTGTCCATTGAGCTACAGGCGCACCCTATTTATTATATTCCTAACTTCCTCATGTATTAAACCATTTGTTGCTATGATACTTGTCTTTTCCTGAATTATTTTCTTTCCTTGATAGTCAGTAACTTTTCCCCCTGCTTCCTCTACAAGAATTATTCCGCCTGCAATATCCCATAAATTTAGCTCTTTACACCAATATCCATCCAACCTTCCAGAGGCTATATATGCAAGTTCTAAGGCAGAAGATCCTGCTCTTCTTATACTTTGGCATCTTTTTGAAAAATCTATAAATGGCTGAAAATTTTCGTCATCTAAGGTGAGGTGATATGGAAGTCCAAAAGCAAGTAAAGCATTACTTATTTTGTCTACTGAAGACACATAAATTTTTTCAAAATTTAGATGGGCTCCTTCTTTCCTATAAGCAGAAAAGAATTCATCTCTTAAAGGATCATATACTACACCTAAAATTATTTCATCCTTCTTTATTAAGGCAATGCTTATAGAGAAAAAGGGGAAATTATGAATATAATTTATTGTCCCATCTAAAGGATCTATAATCCACTTATAATCAGAACCTTTATCGATGAATCCTGATTCTTCTGTTAAAATTGTGTATCCTGGAAAGTATTTCTCTAACCCTTCAATTAATTTTTCCTCCGATAGTTTATCTATTTTTGTTACTGGATTAGATGTACTTTTGAATCTCACCTCTTTTTCTTCGTAGAAATAATTAAGAAGAATCTTTCCAGCTTCTTTAACAATTTTTTCTATAACCTTTATTTCTTCTCTCATCTTCTTGGTGGTATCAAATTTATGTAATCTTCTAATGTACCATCATCTAAACAACACTCGATTATTTGCTTACCAAGAGGATCAAGATCCAAAGAGATGAATTTTTTAAGCTCGTTTTTAAAGAAGTTCTTTAGTATCTCTGCCCCTTTGTCATATGCTTCTATCCCTACTTCAGGTTGTTGATCAACTTGTAAAAAGGCTTTTGGAATGTAATGTCCTTCAACCTTTACAACTTCCAGGGCAAAGCCAAGAAGAGCACAACGAGCAGGCTTTAACTGTTCTGGTCTAAGTCTTGCACTTCCTCTTTTTGCCAAATATTCCCTAACTATCCATTGAGGCATGAATCCAACCTTATAAGCACCTATATGTTGATTGGGAACAAGTATGTATTGGGTATTTCTATATTCTAATATTTGCTCAAGTAGTAAATTTGCTTGTTTTACCATTTTCCCTGTAGCAAAGGGCCAGTATGAGCCTACCCCTTCACTACTCATAGCGTCAGTATCAGTTATGCTGGGATTTGCATAACCTCGTGGACTTACAAGCCTCCATAGCCAAGCTAAGGCAGGAGGAAGAACATGGAATAGCCCAACTATTCCATAAGAAGGTTTCTCTTTTGTACATGGCGGAGTTCTTAATCCAAAGCTTCTTACATCTACTTCTACAGGCTCGTTTACAATGTTTGATATGAATCTACGAGGAATGATGACCCTTGGATTTGGACATGGTTTTCCAGGCTCGTCCATGATGTGTTCCCATATCAATGCAGTTGCGCCTGGATGTGCCTCTAAATTTAGAAAGATCAAAGGCTCCGGTGGATGAATACAGAGCCTCTCTAACTGTGGGTCTGTTCCATATTGTGTTATATTATCCAATCTTACGAACCATCCTTGTTCTGCATCCTTTACTACCATTTTACCTCTTCCCGTTTGTAATTTAGGATGGCAAAGGGCAATATCATCTGTTACTGGGTGGATTTCACAAGATTCCTGTATCTCAATATAATATTTTTCTCCTGTAACAATATTTGTTCCTAATAGGACTCTATTGTCTTTTTCTCTGTGCATTTGTTGGGTCATTTCACTTTTTCCACCACCACTTGCTCCTTCATGCATTATGACAAGAACATTATCGTAAGGAGTAATTATCTTTACTGTAGAAGCATGGGCACTGACCCAACCTTCGATCTCTCCTATGGTAATGAGAAAACCATATACACCCTTTTTAGCACTGGGTCCTGGATATAAATTATAAGAGAAAATCTCATGGAGACCGTTTATTCTATTATGAACAACAATCTGTTTACCATCAAAATGGGTATGTCTAAAGGGGGGTGCAAGGTAAATTATAGCTATTGGTTTAAAACCTGGCCTTAGCTTACTTCTTGGTATAAAACCTTGGATATCAGCAAGTCCACCAGCAAAAAATGCTGCATTTAATGGGGATATCAAGAGTGCTTCATAGCCTAAATCTTCCCCTCCTGCCATAAAAGGCATTACTATTAAGTCCTGTTCTTTTAACCAGTCAAAGGTTTTCTGGCGTAATACATCAAAATCTTCCCCAAATCTCTCTTTAAAGGTTGGCTTATCAGTATCTCCCTCATCTCCTATAACCATGCTATCAGGGTCTCTTCTTCTCATATAAACATCTGGATAGTTTACTACTATACCGTTCTTACAACGGGTAACCGTTGCTTCAACTACTTCTCCTTTACCTGGAACAAAATATTTAACCTCATAATAAAGGTTGTCTTTCCAACCAGTAGCGAGATCAAAAAACTCTTCCCTTTTTTCAGGTATAAAGATACTTTTACAAGAATGCAGAATTTCCTCAACTTCTTTTGGTACTATAAAATATTCTATCTCCTCCTTCACCATTTTCCCTCTCTCCTTTCCACCCGTTATAAAAAAGACCAACATTCACTATCTTCTTGGGAAAATGAATGTTGGTCGCCGTTGATCACATCAAATAATAAGTTTATCATAATAGCTATAAAATTTCAAATGATACTAACATGTGTTAATATTAAGAGAAGTAAGTAATTTGTTTTTCTCATGCTTATTATACAAATTTGCATTTTGGAAAAAGTTGCTATATTATTAAAGGAGTTTTTATATTTTAGTGCATAGGAGGTTTATATGGATATTTGGGAGATTTTAAAGAAGGAACAAGTAATAGCATATTTTTCAATGGAGATAGCATTAATATCAGAGATACCCACATACAGTGGGGGATTAGGAGTGCTTGCAGGAGACACAGTAAGGACTGCAGCGGACCTAAATATACCCTTTGTAGCAGTCACATTGATAAGCAGGAAGGGATACTTTAAACAAATTATAGAGGAAGATGGCACTCAAAAGGAACTACCATATGAATGGAATCCAGAGCAATATTTAACTTCCTTGCCCATTCAGGTATCAGTGAAGATAGAAGGAAGAGATGTATATATCAAACCATGGGTATATTATTGGAAGTCGTATACAGGCTCAATTGTTCCAGTTATCTTTTTAGATACGAACCTACAAGAAAATAGTTTAGAAGACAGGACAATAACCGACTATCTATATGGGGGAGATGCAAGTTACAGACTAAAACAAGAGATAGTATTAGGAATAGGAGGGGTAAGAGTTTTAGAGGCATTAGGATTAACTATAAGAAAATATCACATAAATGAAGGGCATTCAGCCCTACTCACATTGGAGCTACTGAATAAGACAAACGGAAGACCTTTGGAAGAGAGAGTAGAGGTGGTAAAAGATCTTTGTGTATTCACTACTCACACACCAGTAGAGGCAGGGCATGACAGATTTCCATACGAATTAGTCAAAAAAATATTAGGCGACTATATCTCCTTTGAGCTTTTACAAAAGTTTGGAGGAGAGAAAGAATTAAATATGACACTACTTGCCCTAAACCTATCAGGATATGTAAATGGGGTAGCGAAGAGGCATCAAGAAGTATCCTCCCAAATGTTCCCAGGTAGGGTGATACATGCCATAACGAACGGAGTTCACTCATTCACATGGACCTCAGCAGGATTTAGGAAGCTATACGACGAATACATACCAGGTTGGGCAACTGAGCCAGAGTTATTAGCGAGGGTAGAGGTAATACCAAATGAAAAGATATGGGAAGCGCACATGCAGGCGAAGAGGGATTTAATCTCATACATATACGATCAGACAGGTGTAAAGTTTGAGGAGAATGTACTTACATTAGGGTTTGCAAGGAGAGCTACAGCCTATAAAAGACCACACTTATTATTTACTGACATAAATAGATTAAAGAAGGTAAAGAGAAAAGGACCGATACAGATAGTATATGCAGGGAAAGCTCATCCAAAGGATGAGGAGGGGAAGAGATTAATAAAAGAGATATATGGATACATGAAAGAATTAAAAGACGAAATAAAGATAGTATACTTGCAGGATTACAATTTAGATATGGCTAAGAAGATAGTAGCTGGTGTAGATGTATGGTTAAATACCCCTCAAAGACCCTTAGAGGCGTCTGGGACAAGTGGAATGAAAGCAGCTCACAATGGAGTGATAAACTTCAGTGTACTTGATGGATGGTGGATAGAGGGGCACATAGAAGGGGTAACAGGATGGTCAATAGGACCATCTCCAAGTGAAGAGAGAAGTATTGAGAATCACATTCAAGAAGAGATAGATGATTTATATAACAAGTTGGAGTACATTATAATACCTATGTATTACAAAAATCCAGACCAATGGATACAGATAATGAAGAATTCCATAGGGAATATAGCATCCTATTTTAATACCCATAGAATGATGAAAAGATATATTACCGATGCCTATTTCAAGAAATTTATTTAGATAAAATAAATTTTTATTGACACTAATTAATGAAAAATGGTAAACTTATCGTGTAATTAACGCGAGTTAATTAAATGGAAATGGAGGTGAGAAATTTTAAAAATATATTTATGAACCTGAACCTTTTGAGAAAAATAAATCTAAAGGAGGGTTTAAAATGAAAAGATTTCTTGTTTTGTTAGTGTTTGCTTTATTAGTTGTTTTTTCATTAACTCCTGCAGCGGTTCCTGGTAAAATTACTATTTGGACATCTGAGGCACAAGTAAATCAAATTAGAGAATTTGTGAAAGGTTTTACAGAAAAGTATGGCATTCCTGTGGAAGTAAGTGAGGTTGGTTTTGGAGATATTAAACCAAAGTTTATTACAGCAGCACCTACAGGGGAAGCACCAGATATAATAGTTGGAGCTCATGACTGGGTAGGAGAATTGGTTGCTAATGGATTATTACTACCTATTGACTTTTTACCTAAAAATGTTCTTGATCAGTTCACACCAGTTACTCTTCAAGCAATGTCTTATAAAGGGAAATTATACGGAATTCCATATTCTATGGAAGCTGTTGCTTTAATTTATAATAAAGACTTAGTTCCAAATCCACCTACTACTTACGAAGCATTGGTAAGTATTGCAAAAAGATTAACTAAAGGAAATCAATATGGATTTTTATATGATTATAACAATTTCTATTTCAGTTTTCCTTTCTTCTCTGCTCTTGGTGGGTATGTATTTAAAGAGACACCATCAGGTTTGGATCCAACAGATATTGGTTTAGCAAATGAAGGAGCAATAAAGGGAGTAGAGAAGTTAGTAAATCTCTTTAAAGAAGGGATTCTTAAGCAAGGAGTAGATTATCAAACTACTACAAGCTTGTTCTCAGAAGGAAAATTAGGAATGATGATTAATGGTCCATGGGAGATAGATAATATCAAGAGGGCTAAAATTAATTACGGAGTAGCAAAATTACCAAAAATTGATGGAAAACCTATGAGACCTTTTGTAGGTGTTCAGGGATTTATGATTAATGCCCGCACTCCAAATCTTGCAATTGTAAAGACATTTGCAGTAGAGGTTTTGGCTACAAAGGAGTTAGAGTTGAAGATTTTTGAAAAGGACCCAAGAATATTAGCAAGAAAAGATGCTTATAAAGTAGTTTCCTCAAATCCAGATATTAAAGCCTTTGGTGCCAGCGCTGCTGATGGTATTCCCATGCCAAATATACCAGAAATGGGACCTGTGTGGAGCTTTATGGGTGATGCTTTAACTCTTATCACTACAGGGAAAAAGGCTCCAGATGTGGCTCTTAAAGATGCAGTAGCCCAAATAAAGGATGCTATTGCTAAAGCAAAGAAATAAAAATATAAAGGGGGGATTATATCCCCCCTTCTCTCACCAGGAGGAGTAAATTATGCGTTATCTATGGAGAAATATTTTTGTTTTTTTATATGCTTCTCTGATAGCAGGGGTTGGAATATTTTTTAGCTATATCCTTTCTTCTATAGCTGGCTTTATCTTTGGACTTGTTACATTTCTAATAACTTTGTTTTTTGTTTTCCTAATTATTCATCCTAAATTCAATGCATGGAAATATATTGTTCCTGCTTTCATGTTAATGGTTATATTCATGATTTATCCAATAATATATACTATCAGAATTGCTTTTACAAATTATGGAACAGGTCATATCCTGACAAAAGAACAAGTAGTAGAACAGTTGGAAAAAGAAACTTTTACCCCTGCAGATTCAAAAAATTATATTTATGAAGTGTATGTAAACAAAAAAGGAGAGATAAAACTTCTATTCCAAGATGAAGAAGAAAACGTATACATAGTAAAGGATAATAAGTTAATTTCTTTGGGAGTTAAAAATTTCCCTAATGAGATTGATGGATTCACTAAAATTCCTTCTGATAAGAAATTTTCCAAACTCTCTGAAGTCCAAAAATTAGAGTATCATTTGGAAAATGGTATAGTTCTTAAGATGAGTGATCTCTTACACTTTTCTACCCTTCGACAGAGGTATAAATATATACCTGAAGAAGATGCATTGTATGATTACATGAATAATGAGAAATTGGTTGCTAAAAATGGATTTTTTGTAAGATCAAATGGTGAGGAACTTCTTCCTGGATTTGTAGAAGATGTTGGATGGGAGAACTTCAAAAGACTTATTAAGGATGAAAGGGTATCAAAACCCTTCTTTAGAGTATTTTCTTGGACTGTAATTTGGGCAGGAGTAACTACTCTTCTTAATTTTGCTGTAGGGTTAGGTCTTGCCTTACTTATGAGTGATAAAAATTTAAGATTCAAGAGCCTTTATAGAACTCTTCTAATAGTTCCTTGGGCTATTCCCGCTTTTATCTCCCTTTTAATATGGGTAGGTCTACTAAATCAGGAAGTAGGAGTAGTCAATAGAATATTAAATAGTATAATTGGAGTAAAAATTCCTTGGTTTTTAGATACTTTTTGGGCAAGGGTAGCTTTGTTTATTGTTAATCTTTGGCTTGGATTTCCATACATGATGACTGTATGTCTTGGAGCATTACAGAGTATTCCTGACGAGCTTTATGAGGCATCAAAAGTTGATGGGGCAACTCCTCGACAGCAATTTTGGAATATAACTCTTCCTCTATTGTTAACTGCTATTGGTCCTCTGCTTGTAGGTTCTTTCTCCTTTAACTTCAATAATTTTAATGTAATATACCTTTTAACTGCAGGAAGACCACCCATGGCAGATGTTTCTACAGTAGCAGGGACTACAGATATTCTTATATCTTATACTTATAAGCTTGCCTTTGAAGGAGGAAGAGGGCAAGATTATGGCTTAGCAGCTACTATATCAATCATCGTATTCTTAATAATAGCTACTATAAGCGTGTTTAACTTTTGGATCTCCGGTATGTTAAAGCGAGAGGTGAGATTTGAATGAAAAATCAAAGTTTTATAAAACAGTTTCCAAAACATATAATTATCTGGATATTCTTGGTTTTTACTTTTTTCCCTGTGGCGTGGACTATTTCTGCCTCTTTTAGAGCAGGGGGAGGATTAGTGGGGCAGAGACTTATTCCTGAACAACCCACTCTTTATCATTATCAGAGATTAACAGAAATTGGCTTTTTTACATGGATAAAAAATTCTGTTATTGTATCTACGTCCACATCTATTCTGAATGTGTTTTTTGTCTCTTTAGCAGCCTACGCCTTTTCCAGATTTAGATTTTGGGGAAAGAATTATAGTCTTATGACTTTGCTGATTTTGCAGATGTTTCCTGCAATAATGGGAATGGTAGCAGTATATCTTTTGCTTTACCATGTTGGAAAATATATACCTTTTTTGGGGCTTAATACCTTATCGGGACTTGTAATGGTGTATTTAGGTGGTGGAATCCCATACAATATCTGGCTTATTAAGGGATACTTTGATACCATTCCTGACTCTTTGGAGGAATCTGCATTAATTGATGGTGCAACAAGATTCCAAACTTATTATAAAATAGTTCTTCCTCTTGCACGCCCCATATTGGCAGTAGTAGCTATAACAACTTTTATTGGAACATACTCAGATTTTATTTTAGCAAACATTCTCTTAAAAGATCCTGCAAAATATACCTTTGCAGTTGGTCTTAGAAACTTTGTTGCTGGTATGTATGATGTAAGGTGGGGAGATTTTGCAGCTGCATCTATAGTTGGAGGGCTTCCCATAGTAATTGTATTTTTGGCTCTACAAAATTTAATAGTTTCGGGACTTACACGTGGAGCAGTAAAAGAATAAAGGTCCCCTGATGGTCCCTCAGGGGACCTTAGGTTTGTCTTAAGAAGGAGGAGGTATTTTGAAAAAAAAGAAAACTCCAACAAGCTGGGATGTAGCAAAATTAGCGGGTGTTTCTCGCTCTACAGTTTCCTTTGTTTTGAATAATACTCCTGGAATAAAAATAAGCGAGGAAACGAGAAGAAGGGTATTAGAAGCAGTTAAAATTCTTGATTATCAACCTAATGCCGTTGCCAGAAGTCTTGCAAAGCAGAAGACTGAGGTAATTGCCTTTTTTGTATTAGATATTGTAAACCCTGTTTTTCCTCTCATGGCCCGAGGGGTAGAAGATGTTGCAAGACATAATGGTTATGCTCTAATTTTATGTAATACTGATGGAAAGTCTTTAAGGGAAATGAAATATCTTAACATTATGTTGGAAAGAAGAGTGGATGGAATAATTACTGCTGCTCTTTCTAATGAAGAGGTAAGTAAGGTTGCAAAGAGGAAGAAACTTCCATTAGTAATATTGGAACATCCACGACTTTCAGACCATGATGTGGTTTATGTAGATAATATTGAAGGAAGCTACAATGCTGTAAAATATTTGATTGAATTAGGGCATAAAAGAATTGCTCACATTACCATAAACCCTAATAGTATAATAGTTAAAGAAAGATATGAAGGATATAAAAAAGCCTTGGAAGAGGCAAATATAAAGTTTGATGAAAGATTAGTTAAGATTTTCTTCGATAAGGTTGATGAGGATCAAGCAGTAGAAGAATTGATGAGTTTAGAGGATCCTCCTACTGCAATTTTCACATTTAGTGATTTTATGGCTATACAAACCATGAAAGCCCTTTTAAGAAGAGGATACAAAATACCTGATGATGTTTCTATCATAGGCTTTGATAATACTTTGGCAGAATTGACTAATCCTCCTCTAACTACAGTGGCACAACCTTTTTATGAAATGGGAGTAAAGGCTTGTGAAATTCTAATTGAGAGATTGAAAAATCCAGATATGCCTGTTCAACATATTAAGCTTCCTACTAAGCTTATTATAAGAGAGTCTACAGCAGTCTGTTCCAAATAAATATAAGGAGGAGGTTTGATATGAGTAGGTTTTTGGTAGTATTTTTGATTGGGGTTCTTTTTGCTGTTATATTTTCCATACAAAATAATCAAAGTATTACTATATACTTTGGACCTTGGCAATATTCTGCTCCAGTATCTCTAATTATTTTAATCTCTTTCTCCTTAGGTTTTCTTCTAACTTTATTAACTTATATCCCTACATACTTTAAGAATAGATCCCTAATAAATCGACAGCAAAAAAGGATTAAGGAGCTTGAGGAAGAAATTTCCCATTTAAAACAAGAATCTCAGAAGTCTTCCTCATAATTTGTTAATCTTCTATGGAAAATTTATAAATAGTAGTGGATATGTAGGTTTCTCCTGGCCTTAGTATGGTAGATGGAAAGTTTTCATGATTAGGAGAGTCTGGAAAGTGTTGGGTTTCTAAACATAGACCATAATGTTTACTGTAAAATTTTCCTGCTTTTCCTCTTATATTTAAATAATTACCCGTATATAGTTGTAATCCTGGTTCAGTTGTGTATACCTCCATAATTCGTCCTGATGTTTTTTCTTTTAAGGTTGCTACTAACTTCATCTCTCCATTTTTCTTGTTTAATACAAAGTTGTGATCATATCCTTGAGGTAGCCCTTCTCTTATCTTTTTGGGTTTTGTAAAGTCTAAGGGGGTATCTTTTACAGGTAAGATTTTTCCTGTAGGGATTAAATATTCGTCCACTTCTGTAAAATTATCTGCATCAATCCATAACTCATGATCCAAAATATCTCTGGTAGCATCCCCGCTCAGATTAAAGTAGGAATGATTAGTTAAGTTAATGATAGTGGGTTTATCTGTAGTTGCAAGGTAATCTATTCTTAGTTCGTTGCTTTTTGTTAATGTGTAGGTGACTGTAACCTCCAAGTTTCCAGGATATCCTTCTTCTCCATCATGACTTAGATATCTTAGTCTAAGGGATGGACCATAAGGAGTTTTTATAGGAACTGCTTTAAAAACTACCCTATGGAAGCCCTTGACTCCTCCATGAAGATGATGTTTCCCTCTATCATTTATGGCAAGTTGGTACTTTATACCGTCTATATAAAAACTCCCATAAGCTATTCTATTTCCATATCTTCCAATTATAGAACCAAAGAATGGATTATCAGGACTTTCATATTCTCCTAAGGTGTCAAAGCCTAAAACAATATCCTGAAAATTGCCATTTTTATCAGGTACCCACAACTCTGTGATAGCCCCACCATATGTTATCACTTTCATCATTAGACCATTTGAGTTTACAAGAATATATTGATCTATTGGAATGCCTTCCTTTGTAAAGCCGTAAAACGATTTCTCCATTTCACCCATATATTCATTCTTCATAAAATCACCTCCAAATAGTTAATTATAGGAAAAGTCTTTTTAAGTCTATTGCTTGTTGGGGACAAAGTTCATGGCAACAAAAACAGGATATACATTCTTTATAATTTATTTTCATCTTGCCGTTTTCCAAGTAAATAGCTTTTTGGGGACAACTTTCCATACATATTTTACACTTTATACATTTCTCGTCATTTATAACAGGGGATACTTTTAATATTTTTTCTATGAGAGGAGCAATGAGTTTTGTTGGAAAAGAAGGAAGTTTTAAGGTAATTCCATAGTAATTTTTACCCCTTTTTACATTTCTTCCATAAATTTCTTCCCATGTTGCTCCAATAAGTTCTATTTTATCAAACTCGTAATTTCCCAATCCCTTTTCTTTTGCTAATACTGTGGTCTTAACATCTTGGGGTTTATAGCCCAAAATCCAGCCTGCGACAGTATCAACAGCTACAGGATCATCTCCTACTATAATTTTTCCAAATTTTTTAGGTTCTCCTGCAGAGGGACCATCGCCTTCCATTCCTATAATTGCATCCACTATGTTTAATGCAGGCTTTACAAAGTTGAAAAGGTCTACCAAAAGTTCTGAAAAGTCCTTTGCGTTGGGAAAAGTGGTGTGCATTTTGGTTTTGTTAAATCCAGGAATAGTTCCAAATATATTCTTTATAGCGCATGTCATTAATGTTAACTGGTGGGTTTTTAATTTAGGTAAGTTTATTATATAATCTACTTCTTTCACTATTTTAGTTACTGGAATTTTGACATTGTTCTTTGTAGTGAATTCAATAACTCCTTCGGTAGAAAAGTTTACAAGCCTTGCTCCAGTTTTTTCTGCAACCTTTTTCATTCCAGTTATTTCATAAAGTCCCTGTACTGTAGATCTATTATTTCCCGGACTATCCCCAATTAGTAATTCTTTTGCCCCTTTATCAATTAGAGTTTCTACAATAGATTCTATTATAATTGGGTGTGTTGTAATAGCTCTATTTGGAGGAGCAGGCATCAATAAATTGGGTTTAAGAAGGACCTTTTTATTTTTGAAATTGAGGTTAAAGCTTTCAATTGCTACGTTTAATTTCTCTTTAATAAGGCTCTTATCGTACTCTTCTATTGGTAAAACAAATACTTTTGAGCTCATTTTTAGATGGTAGGGGCTTTTTTGATTCTTGGACCTTGAGGAGTATCCTCAATAATATATCCTTTCCTTTTTATTTCATCTCTTATTTCGTCAGCTAATTGGTAATTTTTCTCTTTTCTTGCTTTCTCTCTTTCTTCGAGTAAATTCCAAATCTCATCTGGCACATCTATTTTAATCTCAGGAGGGTTATCTAAGGATAGACCAAAGACCTTATCAAACTGAATTAGAGTGGCTCTTTTGACTTCTGGAGCTACCGATTCATCTCTTATTAATTCCCAGGCAATAGCTAATGCTTTCGGCATATCTAAATCATCATTTATAGCCATATGAAATCTTTCTTCATATTCTTTATGATACTCCACATTTGTAGCTGGATACTTCTTAATATTCTCATACATCCTATTTAATGCTCTTTGGGCAGAATCTATTGCCTGCCATGTAAATTTTAAAGGAGATCTGTAATGGGCAGTGAGACAAAAGTATCTGTATGCTAATGGGTTATAACCCCTTTCTTCCAAATCAGATAAAGTAATAAAGTTCCCCTCAGATTTTCCCATTCTTTTTTCTCCCATTATTAGAAATTCTCCGTGTAACCAATAATTTGCCATAGGCTTTCCGTATGCCGCTTCTGATTGAGCTATTTCATTGGTATGATGAATGGCAATATGATCTACACCGCCACAATGAATATCGAAGGGCTGACCTAAGTATTTTGTAGACATGGCGGAACATTCAATATGCCAACCAGGAAAACCAATACCCCAAGGTGAGTCCCACTCCATTTGTCTTTTTACATCTTTGGGGGAAAACTTCCAGAGGGCAAAGTCCCAAGGATTTTTCTTTTCAGGATTTACTTCCACTCTTGCACCTGGAAGTATTTCGTCTAAGTTTTGACCAGCTAATTTACCATAATCAGGAAGTTTTGATGTGTCAAAATAAATACCATCGGAAGTTCTATAAGTATATCCTTTTTCTTCTAAGATTTTAATTAAAGCTATAAAATCATCTATATGTTCTGTGGCTTTACACCAAATATCTGGCTCTAAAATGTTAAGCTTTTTGATATCTCTTTTAAAGGCTTCTGTATAAAATTCTGCAATTTGCCAGGCATTTTTTCTCTCTTTTTTAGCAGATAATTCTATTTTGTCTTCACCCTCGTCTGCATCAGATGTTAAATGTCCTACATCAGTAATATTCATTACATGTAAAACTTTATATCCATTGTATAATAGCACTCTTTTAAGAATATCTTCAAATATATATGTCCTTAGGTTGCCAATGTGGGCAAAGTTATATACAGTAGGACCACAAGTATACATTCCTACCCTATCAGGATGTATAGGCTTAAATATTTCCTTTTTTCTTGTTAAAGTATTATAAAGATATAAATCCATAGCTTAGTGAATTATATCATAGATTGTAGTATTGTTCCAGACTAATCTTCTATTATAGGAATCCTTTTAATCTCAGGATCTGTGAATATATCGTACTCATCGGTGCTATGGGTAGAAAATTCTGATACAATTGCACCCTCATCTCCTGCTTGAAACCAATGTAGAGTATTAGGGGGAAGAGTGTATTGCTCTCCTGGATTTAGTTCAATTTCATGCCAAACAGTAAAATACTTCTTTTTGTCTTCGGGGACTTTAGCTTTTGGATTTTTGGTAGGCTCTCCCGGTACATATAGGTAAACTTTTCCCCATCTACATCTGAAGGTTTCTTCTTTTCCTAAATCTTTTCCTACTGGGGGATGTCTATGTTCAGGACATATTTGTCTTGGAAATAGTACCAATTCTTTTGCACAAACCCTATCAGTATTCACATATACTAAGAGCTCAAGCCCGAATTCTTCCAACCTACCTAATCCAAAATCTGCAACTTCAATTTTCTCTTTTTCCTCTTCTGTGATTACTATGCCTGCCCTTTGAAAATACTCGATAGCCCTATTTTTCGCTCTTTCATATTCACTTCTTTTCATATTAAATCTCTCCTTTCAAAAGTTTTCTTCTATATTTTTCCACTTCCAGATTATCTATCTCTTTTATCTGCTCCTCAGTAAAGAATCTCATATTACCTAATAATTTAGCAAAAATAACAGCCTTTATACTTTCTTCAATCAATAGAGTTCTATAGTAAGCCTCGGTTAAATTACTTCCTACTGTAACTAAACCGTGATTTTTAACTAACACTCCATTGTGATTTTTAATTATTGCACCGACTTTTTCTGCAAATTCTTTACTTCCAGGAACTACATACTCAATTACTGGTATCTCAGAGCCAATCAATGCTACCATATCTGGGGTAAAGGGTTTTAGGGGTTCTCCTTGGAAGGCATATGCTATAGAAAAGGGAGGATGAGTATGGACTACAGCAAAAACGTCGTTTCTTACCTTATAACATTCTAAATGTAGCCACATTTCTGAAGTTGGTTTTAAGCTTCCATCTATAACCTTTGCTGTTTCTAATTCTACACCTATATAATCTTCTTCTTTCGCCGATTCAAAAGCAATTCCGCTTGCTTTCATGTAAACTACATTTTCAATTCTAACACTTGTATTTCCTCCTGGACCAACGACTAATCCTTTTTCTGCTATTTTCTTCCCTATTTCAACAAGCTCTTTTCTTGCTATATCTCTACTCTTCAAATTCATATATTAAACCTCCTGTAGGTATATATCTTCTTAAATATTCTGCCGTTTCTTTAAGCTCTTTTAGAAGCTCTCTCTCGGTTTTAATAGAAGAAGGTATAACTTCTACCATTAGAATGATCTTATCTACTGGTTCAAGAACCTTTGTTAGACTATTTTCTTTTAAATGTTCATAAGCCCATTTTATACTCTCAAGTATCTCCTCTATTTTTACATGTCCTATTTTATTATATTTTTCTGTAAATGGCCAATGACTACTTGAGTCTTTTGTGGTTTGTTGAAGGTGTATCATAGGGGAAAAGGGGGCAAATCTTTTTAACCATTCTGTGTAGTATAAATCTTCTCCATTAAGACCATAGTGCATTCCTGCCTGATGTCCCACATCTATTGTAATGTAAACAGGTGCTCCTATTTTATCCTTATTTACTTCTTGTAAAAATTCTTCCGCCTCTCTAATAGTCCATGGTTTTTCACTGGGAATATACATCTGTTCGTTAGAGATGCCTAATAAACCCTTTTCTTTTACTATTTTTGAAAGCTCTTTAAACTCCTTGTAGATATTTTCAATGGCCTTTTGAGTTTTTTCTTTGTCTTCTAAAACCTCTACTGAAATGGCATCCCAATGTCCCCCAATATACTTAGCACCCATAGCTTTTGCAATATCCATAGCATTAATAATCCATTCTCTCATTCTTTTTCTTACTCTCTCATCGCTATGGGATAGACCATGAAAGCGATGAGTTGCCATACCAGTATAATAATCCCATATATTAACCTTGTATTTTTCTGAGTATTCTTTTATCTTGTTTGCAGTTTCTATTTGGTATTCTTTATCGCCACTAAAAAAAGGATCTAATACATCACTACAAAATTCATGATAATCATAGCCTAATTCCTTGGTTAGCCTCATAAAATTTTCAGGCTCTTCCCATCTTCTTGTTAAAAAGGCGCCATTTATTCCAATATCTAATATTAGTTTTCTTTTTGGCATGGCTTCACCTCATTTCTACTCCACCCGTTACATTAACTGCATCTCCTGTAATATATGATGCATAATCACTTGCTAAAAATACTACTAAGTTGGCCACATCGTCGTATGTGCACGGTCTTCCTAAAGGAA
Source organism: Dictyoglomus sp. NZ13-RE01 (assembly GCA_002878375.1). NCBI lineage: Bacteria > Pseudomonadati > Dictyoglomota > Dictyoglomia > Dictyoglomales > Dictyoglomaceae > Dictyoglomus > Dictyoglomus sp. NZ13-RE01. The sequence goes on along the minus strand of NIRF01000011.1, from coordinate 14,738 downwards.
TCTGTTTTAGGTATCTTTCTCTAACCTCTTCTTTGCTAATTCCTAACCTTTTTGCATATTGATCGTATAGGCTATCTCTCCAAAGGGGAGAATCTAAGAGGTCTCCAGGGCATACCGCTACAACTCTAACTCCATAGGGGGCAAGATCTAATGCAATACTTTGAGTAAGACCAATACCACCAAATTTAGAAGCAGAGTAGGCACAATTTCTAAAGCTTCCTTTTTTACCTGATTTTGAATTAATCTGAATAATTACACCTGATCTTTGTTTAACCATTACCTTTGCCGCCTCACGAGCACATAGGAAATAACCTGTTAGATTTACATCAATAACCTTTTTCCAGTCTTCTAAGGGAAACTCTGTTATGTCGTGGGCAATTAATATACCTGCATTTGCTATCATAATATCTAACTTTCCAAAATTTTCTACAGTTTTTTCTACCATGTTTTTTACTTCATCCTCATTTGTAACATCTGTTTTTATAGCAATAGCAGGTCTTCCATATTCTTTAGTTATTCTTTCTGCAACCTCTTTGGCCTTATCTATCTTTATATCTGCTACAGTAACTGAACAACCTTCTTTTGCCAATCTATAAGCTAATGCCTCTCCTAAGCCTTGAGCAGCTCCAGTAACTATGGCTACTCTATCTTTTAAAACTTGGCATTCCATATTTTCAACCTCCTATATAGATATCCTCTTAATTTTTTTGTAATAATATAATACCTTTTTCGTAAATTCTTCATCTAAAGAAAGCTTGCAAATATTAACCAAAACCCATTCAACTCCGTTTTCCTTAATTAACCTTTGTAGATTATTAGCTTCTTCATCTTGAGGATAATCATAAAGTAAAACTGCAGAACAAGTTAACGCAATATTTTCTGGGAATATTCCTTGGCTTAAGCAAAATTTAGCAGAACCAATGATTCTATCTTCCGGACCTAATTTTCTTATAGGATCTCTTCCTACTCTGGATATAGGGTCCATTAATAAGGGATTTTTGAACCTCTCTTCTAAGTTACTTATGTAATTTTCAAACTCTTCTCTATCTAAACCTTTATATTTACTAAATATGGCTAATGTTACCTCTTTTATTGCCTGGTCATAAATATTTTTGATATCTACATCTTTTATTGCTTCATGGATATAAGTATAATTTTTAAGGTAGCCAAAGTAGGCTATGACTGCATGTCCTAAGTTATGAATAAATAACTTCTTTTTTATTTCGAAGTCAAAATCTTTTGATGGTTTTAATCCATAAATATTAGGGATTTTTCCCTTTATGTCCTTTAATGAGAAGGGAATTACATCATAAGATTCTGCTACAATAAGAAGAGGATCCTCAAATCCATATCTTTTACCTGAGCCTGCTACCATTCTTCCTATGGTTGTTCCTACAAATCCTACTTTATCTTCTACGTATTTCTTCTCATCGTTATTTAGATACTCCAAAACCTTATTTTTAAGTATTTCAGGAGCTGAACTTAAATTTTCACATAAGAATATGTTTAAATAGTCTCTATTTTCTTTAAATCTTTTTTTAAGTCCCATAGAGATATAGTGGGCAATGGCAGGCAAATTTTTTACTCCTACAGCCGTAAAAATTAAATCTGCTTTTGATATGTAATTACTTATCTCTTCCTCATCTTCCAGGGTAAATGATAATATATTATCAATAATTAAGTCTTTTGAACTCCCATCTACATCAAAAAGTTTTAAGGGATAATTTCCCCTTTCTCTTAGCATATTTACTAACTCTTTATTAGAATCTACAAAAACTATTTTATATCCTGATCTATGGAGAAGATCTCCAATAAATCCTCTACCAATATTTCCTGCTCCAAATTGTAATCCAATTTTCATAATTTGATCTCTAATTCTTTATGGCTTAACAAGTATTTTTCTGCCTCTGCACACCACCAGCCTCCATTTCTCTTTACAATCTCATGCAAATCTTTATATATCTCTCTTAATTGTTCTGGACCTTCATAGCTTAATCTTTCAAAATCGTCAATATCAGAGAGAGGAAAATTAAGGTGTGTATAGATTAATTTTTTCCCACCAGGAAGCTTTGGAAAGTTTAGTAATACATCTCTTGCAGAGTTTATTCCGCCAACATGGGTAATCATAGGGGCCGGATTTAGAACTCCTTTTGAAACTAAATCTAAAGCAAACCACATATCATCAGCATTTCCTCCAGATGTTGCCACTATATGATGTTTTTCATAGTGAATTTTGAAAAAGTTGATACATGCAGTAAAATTGTGGTCTGTAGGACCTGCAAAGAAGTTTAGACAGCCGTCTCTGGCAAGTAATGAATCTGCCTCTTCAACCAATTTGCTACTGGGGTATAAAACAAAAATATCGTCGTATTGGATGTTTTTATAGGAATCATCTTTGAGAGGATTAACAAATCTCAAATCGATACCCTTAGTCTTTGCTTTTTCTACGGGATAAGCTCTTTTTGCCCTTTCTAACTTAGAGTCATCAATATCAGTAATAACAAGTAAACTTGGATTTTGAGGTCCATTAATAAAGTAATCTAAGAACCCAAGTCCCATTGGTCCTGCCCCTCCAAGAAGGGCTAATTTCCCGCCCCTCTTTATCCCCATAATATGCTCATAGTTTCTTTCTTGGGTATGATATTGGGCATTAACAGCTCCCACAATGCACGATATTGGTTCTACTAAGGAACCTTTGAAGAAGGAATCTCCTTCATAAATTAATAGACAGTTTTGTTCCATTACTTCATTGGGAAGAATAACCTTTGTGGCAAGTCCACCTAAAAATTTATAAGAGTAGCCTGGAGCACTAAGTACGCCTACAGGTCCTTTTTCGTATAGCAAAGCGGGTTGAATGGTAAACATTTGTCCCTCTTGATATTTATCTTTCCATTTTTTACCTACTTTGAGGATTCTTCCTGCCATCTCATGTCCAACTATTACTGGATTCTTATCAATATCCTTAGGAACACGAGGATGTTCAGGTCCTTGAGTTATCTCTTTGTATGTGGAGGGACAACTGGTATCAGAAATTATTTCTGCTAATATCTCTTCATCAGTAATTTCTGGGAGATCAAATTTTTCTAATCTTAAATCCATTTTCCCATACATTCTTAACGCAATAGTCTCAACAGACATATATTTTTTCCTCCTATGAATTTAAAATACCTGGGTTTTCTAAAATTTCTTTTACCTTCATAAGAAATCTTGAACCATAGGCTCCATCTATAACTCTATGGTCTGCGGAGATGGTAACTTGCATTATTTTCCTAATCTTTATTTCTCCATTTATTACTACAGGTTTATCTTGAATGGTACCGCAGGTTAATATGGCAGTTTCAGGAGGATTAATTATGGCAAGAATTGCAGAGACTCCAAAAACCCCTACATTGTTAATAGTGATACTACCATTGGATATATCCTCAAGACTTAGTTTCCCAGATTTTGCCTTTTCAATTAATGAATTTCTTTCCTTTGCAATCTCACTTAAGGACTTCTTATCAGCATCTTTTATAACAGGGACGATAAGCCCTTCATCTCCTAAGGATACTGCAAAACCAACATTTATATTATCCAAAAGTTCTATCTCATTTTCCTTCCATCGGGAATTTAAAAGAGGAAAATCCTTTAAAGCCAAGGCTGTCGCCTTAATTATTAGGTCATCATATTTAATATTTTCTAAAGAGGATTTGAAATTATAAAGTTCTGTGACATCTACATCCACAATGGCGTAAAAATGTGGAATAGTTTGTTTGCTCTTAGAGAGTCTTTCAGCAATTGTTTTTCTCATAGTGGATAATGGAATAGATTTTGTTTCTTTCTTTTCCTCTGCTTTTTCTTCCTTTTTCTCTTCTGTTAACTCGATTTCCTCTTCCAAAGTATCTGTTATGTAGGCTAAAACAGTTCCTATAGGTACAGTTTCTCCTTCCTTAACAAGTATTTTCTTTAAATATCCTTCTTCTTCACTTTCTAACTCTATAACTGCTTTTTCTACCTCTATCTCTAAAAGAGGTTCACCTCTTTTTACATAATCTCCTTCTTTTTTCAACCAAGAAGTTATAGTACCAACCTCCATCACTTCACTTACTTTCGGTAAAACAAACTTTTTAACCATTGTTACCTCCCCTTAAAACAATTTCTTTACTTCTTCTATGATAGTTTTGTCACTTGGTAGGAAGGCTTTTTCTAATATAGGGGATGCTGGTGGTGGACAATAAGGGGCTGAAATTCTGAGAGGGGGTTTTTTCAAATAGCTTCCTGCTTTTTCCACAACTTGTGTTACTATTTCAGAAGATAAGGATGTAAAAGATACTCCTTGGGTTACCACAGCTAATTTTCCAGTTTTTTTAACAGAATTTATGATGGTTTCTACATCCAAAGGATATAGACTTCTTAAATCTATTACTTCTACTTCTATTCCTTCTTTTTCAAGATCACTAGCAGCTTTTAAGACTGCATACAGCATAGCGGACCATGATACAATAGTTATACTTTTATCATAGTTTTTAGCTCTTCTTTTTATGTCCGCCTTTCCAATAGGAACTAAATATTCTTCTTTTGGTACTTTTCTTTTTGATAGGGATGAAAGTAAAGGATCTTGCAATAAATTTTGATGTTCTATATAAATTACAGGATTATCATCTCTAATGGCTGAAATTAAAAGACCTTTTGCATCGTAAGCATCAGAAGGTGCGACAACTTTTAAACCAGGAAAATGGGTAAGAATAGATTCTATGCTTTGGGAATGTTGACCTGCGTATCCTTTTCCTCCACCTATGGTAGTTATAATAGTTAATGGAATTTCCGCTTGTCCTCCAGACATATACCTCATCTTTGCTGCCTGATTTGCCACTTGGTCCATAGCAATTAGTATAAAGTCTATATACATAATCTCTACAACTGGTCTTAAACCTCTCATGGCTGCCCCAATCCCTGCTCCAACTATTGCAGCCTCAGAAATTGCGGTATTAAAAATTCTATCTCTCCCAAAGATCTCAAGAAGTCCCTTGGTTTCTCCAAAAGATCCACCATAATCAGCGATGTCCTCTCCCCATAATATAACTCTTTTGTCTCTTTTCATTTCTTGATATAATGCTTCAATAATTGCTTCCCTATAATTAATTTCGACATTTTCGTCTCTATCTTTAAAAGCTGGCTCTTTAATTACCTGAACATTTCTAAATTTCTCAGGAACATCGCTACTTATACCATTTTCTTTAAAAACGTATAGAGTCATATCTTTGGGATCAGGGTTTGGGGATTCTATTGCTTTAATAGCCATATTCTCATTTCTCAATCTAAACTCCCTTTTTAGATTGTCTATTTCTTCCAAACTTAATACTTCAGCCTCTACTAATTCTTTAATATATAATTCAATAGGATCAAATTTTCTCCAGGCTTGAAGCTCATCATAGCTTCTATATGTGGCATTATCAGGTTTATCTAAAGTATCACTTAATGAATGTCCCATAAATCTATAGCCCCAGAATTCTAAAAGAATTGGTCCTTCCCCATTTCTTGCCAAATTAACTGCTCTTTTTACTGCATCTCTTACCGCTAAAACATTCATCCCGTTTACAACTTCTGCGTGCATTCCCTTTTTGTTATAGGCAAATCCTCTTTCTGCTATATAATCAATACCTGTGACTTCTCCTCTTTGTTGACCAGATTCTCCATATTGATTATTCATAACCATAAAAATTACTGGTACACCAAATTTTTTGCTCATAAGTCCATTAGTGAATTGTGCCATAGAAGCCATATTCATTGCCTCATGGGAAATACCTGTATTCATTGCCCCATCTCCCACAAAACATAAAGTAACCTTTCCATCCTCCATAAACCTGGAAGCCATTGCAGACCCCACTGCAATTCCCATACTTCCACCAACAATTGCATTTGCCCCTAAATGTCCCAGACTGAAGTCTGCTATATGCATGGAGCCTCCTCTTCCTCTGCAAAATCCCCATTCTTTCCCAAAAATTTCTGCAATTGCCCTAAAAAGCGCAATATTTAAAGCATACTCAAAAAGTTCCTCTTTGCTTTTTCCTTCCACGTTAAAACCTAAAAAATCAGCTACTTCTTTATTGTTTTTTATAAACTCCTTTAATTCTTCACTATTCATCTGCTTGAGTCCAAAGTAACTTTTAGCTAAAGCATCTCCATGTCCTCTATGGGTACTTGTTATAAAATCATCCTTAGTAATTACTGAGATTCCTCCTGTAGGAACAGCCTCTTGTCCAATTGAAAGATGTGAGGCTCCAATATAAAGGTATCTTATAGGACCATATTTACCTTTATTTATTCTTAGCTCATAAATCATTTCTTCAAAATTTCTAATAAGAAGCATACATTTCAATAGATCAATACTTTCTTCTTTTGTAATATTCCCCTCTTTTAACTCTTCTTTTAAACTTTTATTATATTGAAACTTTGGGACTTTTCCCCCAACCTCAATAAATCCAGGTTCAAACTCTGGAAAAATACTTATTTCCTTTGGCATTTATTTCTCCTCCTTTATTTAACATCATTTGGGGAAGCAATTAATACCTCAATTCCCTCCTCTTTCAATTCATTAATAAATTTATGAGGAACTTTATCATCGACTACTATTTTATGTAAGACTTTTGTAGGTGCTACAAAGGCAAAGCACTCTTTCCCAAACTTGCTATAATCTGCCACACCAATTACTTCTCTTGCCATTTCAATGATAAGTCTTTTTATTTCTGCCTCTACTATGCTGGCAGTGCTCATTCCTTTTCCAGGAACTATTCCACTTATACCTAAGAAGGCTTTATCTACTCTAAATTCTCTTAATACTCTCTCCGCCAATGGACCAACTAATGCAATTGTCTCTTTTCTTAAATTCCCTCCTGTTAATATTACTTCTACCCCTCTTGCATTAAGAAGCTCTCTTGCGACATCTATAGAATTTGTTATCACTGTTAAATCATGCCTATTTTTGATGTTTTTTGCTATCTGTAGGGTTGTGCTTCCTGTTTCAATAAAAACAGTTTCTCCATCGTTTATTAATTCTGCTGCTTTAGCACCAATTGCCATTTTCTCTTTTAAATTCTGTCTCTTTTTTGTTGCATATAAAGGCTCAAAGGAGAAACTTTGTGGAAGCACAGCACCCCCATGGGTTCTTTTTAACAGTCCCTCTTTTTCCAAGGCTTCTAAGTCTCTTCTTATAGTTGCTCCTGTGACATTGAATAATTTAACAAGCTCAGAAACTTTGACACCTCTTTCTTTTTCAATTAACTCTAAGATTCTTGTCCTTCTTTCTTCTGCAAGCATATCAAAAACTCCCCTCTTTTTCAATTATTTTCATTTATATTCATTTTATATTTTCATTTTTAGATTAATATTAACATGAAATTCCCTTTTGTCAATGGTCAATTTGAGTCCATGCCATACTACTCATGTATGCTAAATTCGGTTGTCTGGTATCTAATCTTGAATGTTGAACTACTATTTTTACATCACTCTCCACTTTTATTGCAAAAGGTACGTCTCTTTCTAACCTTACACCTAATATTTCTTCAGATTTATCTAATCTAACATGCCAGGTTCTTTCAGGAGGAACGATAATTTCCTTTGATTCTATAGGGTCTTTGTTTTCAAAATAGAAAGTAAATTTTACTTTTGCAGGTTTTTTATTTACATTTAGTATGCAGGTAGACTCATGGCTTGGAAGATTTGGATCTCCAATTAAAGGAAGATATGCATCAGGTATAAGCCACACATTTGCTCCAATTTCCTTTTCTATCATTTCTAAACCCTCCTTTTTCAATCATGTTTTTCTTTCTCTAAATTGAAAGATTTGAGTTAACAATACAGTGGTTATGAGAAGAAGTCCCATAATTATGGTAATAACCTGGCTTGGTATGTTTACAAGATTCATACTAAAAGTAGCATATCCTACTAAAAATAATGCAAGAATAACTCCTATCATATTTCCTGTACCACCCAATATACTTACTCCTCCTAAAACTACAGTGGCGATTACCTCAAGCTCTAAACCTACACCAATATCAGGTCTAATGCTACTTAATCTTGAAGATAGTAAAATTGCGGAAAGTCCTGACATAAAGCCAGAGATAGTAAATAATATTTTCTTTATTCTATCCACAGGTATTCCTGAAAATCTACAGGTCTGTTCATTATTTCCCATAGCATATATATATCTTCCAAAATTTGTTTTATGCAAAATAATTCCAAATATTAGAGCAAGTATGAGAAATAAAACTAATGAGAAAGGAATTGGAGTATTACCAATATAACCTTGTCCTATATATAGGAAACTTTCTTCATTTATCCCTACTGCAGTATCCTTTAGTAATACATAAGCTATACCCCTATATAAACCATAAGTTCCTAAGGTTACTGCGATAGCAGGTAATTTAAATCTTGTAATTAAATAACCATTAAAAAAGCCACCTAATGTAGCAATTACTAATGCAAAGAAAGAACTAAGCCAAATGTTTATCCCCATTCTATAAAATACTCCCATAAAAGCAGAAGCCATTCCCATATTAGATGCCACAGAAATGTCTATATTACCACTTATTATTATGTAAGTCATTGCAAGGGCAATTATCCCTTTTTCCATAAAATTAGTGGTTGTATCTAAAAGATTTACTACATCTAAAAAGTAAGGTGATACAAGGCTACTTGTTATAAAAACAATGAGTATTAATATTATAAGTAGGATCTCCCAAGAAAATTTTATTTTCATCTTTTTTTCCTCCTATACTCCTTTTGAGTTCTTTCTGCAATAAGAGAATCAATTATAACTGCAGTTAAAAACATGACACCCTGAAATGCGAGTTTATAAAAAGGAGATATTTTCATAACATTAAGCCCATTTATTATCATTGTGAGTAAGAAGGCTCCTAATAGAACCCCTGTTATTCTTCCTGATCCACCAGTTGTTTTAACTCCACCAATGACTACTGCAGAAATTGCGGAAAGCTCAAAGCCCATAGCAGCACTACTTTCTGCTGAGGCAAATCTTGAAGTATACAAAACTCCTCCTAAACCAGCCATTGCTCCTGAAATAACATAGACCAAAAATAGAATTTTGTCTTTATTGATACCAACAAAAATAGCAGAGTTAGGATTATCTCCTACAGCGTATATTTCCCTTCCAGTGGTCCTATGATTTAAAAAGTAATAAAATATTATAAATATTATACCTGCAAAAATGATTAAACTTGGAATACCTAATATGTTGGTTCGGGTTAATAATTTAAATCCTTCTGGCATTTCATGGGCATTTACCCATTTACCTCCACTTATAATGTAAACTAAGCCTCTATAAATATACATAGTTGATAGAGTAGCAATGATAGGTAAAAATTTCCCTTTACTCACTAATAGCCCATTAATGGCACCACAAATAATACCAAGTCCTATTCCCATGAAGGGGGCTAAGATAGCAGGAAAATTAAAGTTATTTTTGTAAAACATTGCAATAATCATGCCGATTAAGGCTAAAGTGGAGCCTACTGATAGATCAATCCCTCCAGTAAGAATGACCATCATTTCTCCAATTGCTACTATAGTTAAAATGGAGGCATCTAAGAAAATATATTGGATGTTCTCAGCAGTTAAGAAATATGGGTTTCTTAAAGCTACTATGAAGGCAAAAAGTATTATAGGTATTAATATTCCCCATTCTCTTATCTTCTCAATATCTCTGTAAACATTTTTACTTTTGTTTAATACTGAACTTTTAGCCATTTTTCGCCATCCTTTCTTATCTTAGTTATTTATAAAAACTCCCCTACCAAGAGCTAAAGATAAGATTTTCTCCTGAGTTGCTTCTTCTCTATTAAATTTCCCAACTATTCTTCCCTCATGCATTACTAAAATAGTATCACTCATGCCTAAAACTTCAGAAAGTTCTGATGATATCAGAATGATTCCATATCCTTCCCGAGCCAATCTATTGATAAATTGATATATGGCAACTTTAGCTCCAACATCAATTCCTCTTGTTGGTTCGTCTAATAATAGAATCTTAGGAGATGTGGAAAGCCACTTTGCAAGTACAACTTTTTGCTGATTACCTCCAGAAAGATTCATTACTTTTTGCCATAAGCCTTGAGCTCTTATATCCAAAAGTTCATAATACCTTTTAGCTAATTCCTCTTCTTTTTTTCTATCTATAAAGCCCTTACTTACTAAATCTCGCAATATTGGTAAAGTAATGTTACAGGCAATATCCATTGGGAGTATCAATCCATATTGATGTCTATCCTCTGGAACATAAACAATACCATGTTTAATAGCAGATTGAGGATTATTAATTTCTACTTCTTTACCATCTAAATATATTTTACCTTTGTCCTTTTTCCTAATCCCAAAAATTGTTTGAGCAAGCTCTGTTCTTCCAGCTCCAATCAAACCAGCTATACCAAGGACCTCTCCTTTATGAAGCTCAAAAGATACATCATAGAATTCTCCTTCTCTACTTAGCCCTTCAACTCTTAATAGTACCTCTCCTTTTTTAATTATTTCTTTTGGATACATATCTTTCAAAGTTCTTCCTACCATCATTTGTATAAGCTCATCCATATTTGTTTTGCTTACATCTCTTGTTCCTATATATTTCCCATCTCTTAAAACAGTAACTCTGTCCGCAATTTCAAAAACTTCTTCTAAACGGTGAGATATGAATATTATAGAAGTTCCTTCATTTTTTAACTTTTTGAGAATATTAAATAATCTTTTTGTTTCTTCTAATGTTAAAGCGGATGTTGGTTCATCCAAGATTAAAACTTTAGGATTTATGGAAAGAACTCTCGCTATTTCAACAATTTGTCTCTCCGCAATGCTTAGGTTTTTTACCAGAGTTTTAGGGTCTACCTCTAAACCTAACGAATTAAGTAAACTTTGAGCTGAATTATACATTTCTTTCCAATTTATGCTTTTAGAAAATGTTAAGGTTTTGTAATGTCCGGCAAATAAATTCTCCGCAATACTTAAATTGGGAAATACTGCTGGTTCTTGGTAAACAGCTGCAATTCCATGTAATTGAGCTTCTAAGGCATTTCTAAATTTAACCTCTTTACCCTCCAATATTATCCTGCCAGTATCAGGTTGTAATATTCCACTTATTATTTTAATTAAGGTTGACTTACCAGCTCCATTTTCTCCAACAAGAGCATGGATTTCTCCTTTAATTAAATTAAAGTCTACACTATCTAAGACAGCTTTTGTTCCTGTGAAACTTTTTGAAATATGTTGAAGTTCTAAGATATATTTATCCATCTTCTACCCCCTTAAAATAAAAAAGGGGAGGATATTTCCTCCCCTTTTATGTTGGATTTAGTATACTTTTGACCAGTAATCAATATTAGATGCATCAAATACAAATGGAGGTCCAAGAATAATCATTTTCCCACCATTTCCTTCATCGACTATAGTTCTATCACCTAATCTACCAAGATTTACTTTCTCTCCGACGTTTCCTTTAATTTCTCTTGCCAGGAGTCTATGAGTAGCATAAATTGTTGCGTATCCTAAATCAATAGGATTCCAAAGAGCCATTGCTTTACATGTACCTCTTTTAATGTATTCTGCCATTTCACTGGGAAGTCCAAGACCTGTTAATTGGACCTTGCCAGAAAGTCCCGCATCTTCAATGGCTCTTGCTGCAGCTGCTATACCTACAGTGGTTGGAGCAATAATTCCTTTCAAATTTGGATACGACTTAAATAATCCCATGGCTTCGTTATAACTTTTTTCTCTTAAATCATCTCCATAAACTATTGCGACTAATTTCATTTTACTATATTTTGGATCTTTTAATTCTTCTTTCATCCATTGTATCCAGGTATTTTGGTTGGCCATAGTTGCTGCTGCACTTAATATGGCAATTTCTCCTTCATAATTTATCATTTTGGCTAATAGTTGAACTTGAATTCTACCTATCTGTTCCATATCCGCTTGATTGACAAATAATTTTCTTCCTGCAGGTTTTACAGCAGAATCAAAAGTAACCACAGGAATTCCCCTTATTTGTGCTTTTCTACATACAGGTACTAATGCATCAGGATCATTGGCGGATACGCAAATTGCATTAACTTTTTGAGCAATCATAGAGTTGATAATATCTATTTGTCCTTGTACACTTGATGCAGCTGGAGATTGGTAAATTACTGTGTCTCCCAATTCTTTAGCTGCCTCTTGAGCTCCTTTATTTACAGCATCGAAGAATGGATTCCCTGCAGTTTTACATACTAAACCTATAACAAAACCTTTTTTAGCTGCAAAGGATTCCATACTTAAGGTTAATAGTGCTACTAAGAGAAGAATTACTAACAATTTTTTCATGAAAAACACCTCCTAAAAATTGTTTTCGAAACATGTAGAAAGCATGTTGGGTTTATACTTTTCTATCACCCCCAATTTGCAAGATTTAATTTTCATTTTTATTTATTTGTTTTTATTTTTCATTTTCTTTTTGTATAATTTTATTACAAATTTTTTGGAGGGTCAATATCTGAAAATATATGCTAAAATAAAAGAAAAGTATTTGAAAAAATATGAGAGAGATACTTTGGGAGATAATTAAATCATCACTGGAATCTGCTAACCCTAAGTTAGCAGTAAAAAATTATCTTTTTTATGATAAAGATGAAAGAAAAGTAAAAATAGAAGATAGAGAGTTTGAGATAAAAGGAGATATATACCTCCTTTCTGTGGGAAAGGCTTCTTTTCCCATGACAGAAGGAGCATTGGAAGTCTTAGGTGATTTGATAAAAAAGGGATATTTAGTAGTTCCTTATGGATATGAAGGTAAGCTTGAGGGAAATATAGAGATACTACATTCTTCTCATCCCATACCTGATGAAAATAGTGAAAGATCAGCACAAGTTGTCCTTAATTTTGTAGAAAGTTTAAAGGAAAATGATATATTAATTTTTCTACTTTCAGGAGGAGGATCTGCTCTTCTTTCTCTTCCAAGGGAAGGGATTACCCTGCAAGACAAAATAGAAATAACAAAACTTCTTTTGTCCTGTTCTGCAAGGATTCAGGAAATAAATGCAGTGAGGAAGCATTTAAGCAAAATTAAAGGGGGTCAGCTTGCAGAAAAGTGTAAGGGAACAATAATAACCTTGGTTGTTTCTGATGTTCTTGGGAATCAATTAGATAGCATTGCTTCTGGTCCTACAGTTCCTGATTCTACTACTTATAAAGATGTTTTTACCATCTTAAAAAAATATGATTTATGGGAAAAAGTTCCAGAAAAGGTAAGAGAACTTATAAATAAAGGAATTCTAGGGGAAATTCCTGAAACACCCAAATTTATTAGTGAAAGACACTTCACAAAGGTAGTCTTATCCAATAGAATTTGTCTTGAAAAAGCAATGGAAAAAGCAAAAGATCTTGGACTTAATACTCTTCTTCTTACAGGTTTTTTAGAGGGAGAGGCAAGGGAAGTTGCAAAAGTTATTGCTGGGATTGTTAAGGAGATAAAATTTTTCAAAAATCCTGTTTCACCACCTTGTGCCTTAATTTTGGGTGGGGAAACAACTGTTACTTTGAGAGGTAATGGTTTGGGAGGACGAAATCAAGAGCTCGTACTCTCCTTTGCTATAGAGATTCAGGGGATAGATGGGCTCCTTTTAGCATCTTTTGCTACTGATGGAAGAGATGGTCCCACAGATTCTGCAGGAGCTTTTGCAGATGGAAATACAGTAAAAAGGGCAGAAAATTTTGGGATGGACCCAATATCTTATCTTTTAAATAATGATTCCTACCATTTCTTCGAGAAGCTTAATGATTTGATAAAAATAGGACCTACCCATACTAATGTGAATGATATTGTTATAGCATTAATAAAGTGATATTATTTTTCTATGCTACAATCTGATACAAAAGATTTTTTTATTTAGGAGGTTTTTGAAACAGTGAAGTACTTAATAATACTTCTTGTAATTACCTATTTAATCACTGTGGGCTTTGGTTCCTCCTCTAATATTTATCAAGCAGAAGATGGCATTCTTAATGGGACTTTTGTCTCTAATGCGGTTTCAGGTTATAAAGGAAAAGGCTATGTAGATGGCTTTGATAAAGATGGGGATTCTTGCACCGTCACTGTAAATATTGAAGAGGATGGTATATATGAGATAATAATAGGGTATTCTGCTCCATTTGGATATAAAGAAAATGCTCTTTATATAAACAATGTTTTTCAGTCAAATGTAAAATTTAATCCATCAAAAACTTTTACTACGGTGTCTGCTGGATTTGTTCCATTAAAAAGGGGTAAAAATATTATAAGTATAGTAAAAAATTGGGGATGGATTTATTTGGATTATTTTGAAATAAGAAAAGGAGAAATTCCAACTTTGAAAGTAGAGCCAAAATTAGTTACTCCTAATCCTTCTCCTGAAGCTGTTAAATTAATGGAATATCTTGTAAGTATATTTGGAAAGTATGTATTATCTGGGCAGGCTGGAATTATGGATTGTTATTGGATATTTGATGCTACTGGTAAATTCCCTGCCCTTTGTGGTTTTGATATGATGGACTATTCTCCATCAAGAGTTGAATTTGGAGCTAAAAGTTATGAGGTGGAAAATGCAATAAGATGGTGGAATGAGGGAGGGATAGTACAATTTCAATGGCATTGGAATGCTCCAAAAGGACTATATAATTTGCCAGGAAAGGAATGGTGGCGAGGATTTTATACTGAAGCTACAAGTTTTGATATTGAATATGCT